>JANPHE010000026.1:0-6665 GCA_031424295.1 Segetibacter sp.
GAGGTGGTATTGTTTTTCTTGCCAGCGATGCAAGCAGCCACGTCATTGGTCACAATTTAATTATTGATGGCGGGTGGACAGCATGGTAATTAAAAAGCAGTACCGGGCATTGAAAAGGTCAAAAAGAAAGACTTTTGATTTTTGGCAATTGGTATATGCTTATTTGGTAAGGCCTAAGAATTTATTCATTTCTTCGAAGGTGAAATTTACTTGCAATGGTAAGCTTGTTACCGATGGACCATTTTATTTCGGAATATTAAATAACAGGCTTAACTCTTCAACTTCAGATAAAGGCATTTTTGAGTTGTCTGAAAATGCGACTGTGGACATTAGTAAGAACGTAAGAATTGCAACAGGTTGTAGAATATATATAGGAGGAAAACTTGAAATTGGTAGCAATACGTTCCTGAATCCAAATACATTGGTGCTTGCCAATCATTCGGTAAAGATTGGTGCTAACTGTGCCATTTCATGGAACTGCCAGATTTTAGATGATGATGTACACAAGGTGAAGATCGATGGCGAATTGAAACCTCACTTTGCTCCAATAGAAATAGGGGATAATGTTTGGATAGGTTCGCACTGTATCATAATGAAAGGTGTAATGATAGGGGATGGAGCAATCATTGCAGCAGGGTCTATCGTAACGAAAAATGTTGCGGCAAAAACATTGGTTGGCGGCTCTCCGGCCAAAGTAATCAGAGAAAATATAGAATGGGAAGCCTAGAACCGGGTGTAAAAATTGTAGATTCTTTTTTATTCAGCGAGGTATATGAAAAGGACTTGCTGTTGCTAAAGTTTATTTTGGAAGCTCCTCATGTAAACGAATGGCTTGTTCTTGAAAATGCCTACAGTTTTCAGGGGGAGTATAAAGGTTTGCATGCAGAAAAACTCATTAACTCCGATGAAAGATTTGCACCTTATAGAAGTCGGATTACATTCATTACACGTGAAATGCAGCCTGAACTTTTAAATAAATCTGAAGTGCAGGATGAAAAAGCATTTAAGGTTGAATTTTGGCAAAGAGACCTTGCACATGATTATTTTCTGGACAATTACGGCGATAATGATTGGATCATCATTTCTGATGTGGATGAGGCTTTAGACTTAACTGATACAGTTCGGTGCAATGAACTATTTAGCAGAATGAAAGCTGATGAACAAGGAATGCTTCATGTAAGTACAAAGCGCTATTGGTTTGATTTCGACAATGAATATAAAATACTGTATGGAATCCCAATGTGTACGAAAGCGTATTTGATTGCAACTTCAAAAAAATTGCATGATGTAAGATTTGATTATCATGCCGACCTTAAAATGGATTGGAACAACATCATAGGTTTTGAATACTCCAGTTGTTTTGATGTTGGGCATATTATAAGAAAGTTGGAGACCGGTTCTCACATGGGATTTTCTGATGAGAATCTAAAGAAAGCTATGTTTTGCAATCACCGGGTAATTTCTGAAAAAAGGAAAAGAACATTAAAGCCAACCGATAAGTTTTTCCTAGATACTATTATACTAACGGAATCCAATTCACCGGCTTATGTTAGGGAGAACCTTGCAGTATTGAAAACAAATAATATTAATCCAAATTATAAAGAAAACAGAAAGGCAATGTACCCTCATTTTTATTCTCCATTCTATTCTTTCAATGAATGGGTGAATGAAAAAAAGAACTTTTTAAGCAAAAAGTTTCGCTTTTTAATGAGGAGGTTGCGCTTAGAAAAAATGATATATGGCTAGACCTTTTATAAAGATAAATGATAGGAGAATAGGGTACGACTATGAACCTTTGGTTATTGCCGAAATTGGAATCAATCATGAAGGATCGCTGGAAGTGGCAAAACAAATGGTTGATGCTGCTCAAAGGGCAGGAGTGGAGGTTGTAAAACACCAAACCCACATTGTGGAAGATGAAATGAGTAGTGCTGCTAAGAATACTATTCCAGGCAATGCAGATGTTAGTATTTACGAAATTATGCGCCGATGCTCGCTCAATGAAGAAGATGAATTGGCATTAAAGCATTATGTAGAAAGCAAAGGAATGATTTTCATTAGCACACCTTTTAGCAGGGCTGCTGCTGACAGGTTAAACAAATGGAATGTAACTGCTTATAAAATTGGATCAGGGGAATGTAATAATTATCCATTATTGGAACATATTTCATCGTTCGGAAAACCTATAATTCTGAGCACGGGGATGAATACCATAGAAAGTATATCAAAAGCCGTAGCGATATTTGAGAAACATGCTATTCCTTATGCATTGTTGCACACTACCAATTTATATCCCACCCCCAATCATTTGGTAAGATTGGGTGCCATGGCTGAGATAGAAAAAAATTTTCCCAATGCTGTTGTTGGATTAAGTGATCATACACTTACTAATCATGCTTGTTTTGGTGCTGTTGCACTTGGTGCTTCTGTTTTGGAAAGGCATTTTACAGACGTTATGAGCAGGCCAGGGCCAGATATTATATGCTCTATGGACGAGCAAGCATGCAGAGCATTGATTGAAGGAAGCAAAATCATAGCATTGCAAAGAGGTGGCGAAAAGGGACCGGCTGATGAAGAACAAGTGACCATTGATTTCGCTTTTGCAACAGTTTGCTCGATTAAACCAATACTTAAAGGCGAATTGTTTACTAAAGAAAATATTTGGGTAAAAAGGCCAGGAAAAGGAGGGATTTTAGCTGAAGAATATGAAAGCGTTCTTGGCAAAAAATCCTTGAGAAATATTGATAATGACGTTCAGATAACTTGGGGGGATATTCAAGAATAGTTGTCAATGTAAGTTTGAGGATAGTTTAATAGTTTTTATTTTACCGAAGACATAGTATTAGAGACCGATTTAGCGTTATACAAGGAAATAATTAAGAATTCTAAATAATTCAATAATGATTTCCCAGGTAATAAAACAGCTAAAGATTGGGTTTCACCCTAAGACAATTAAAAATAAGTTACTGCATTATGCATTAACGGGTGATGAAGTTGAGTGTGTTTGTTGTGGGGCAAAGTATTCTACTTTTCTTCCAGCGGGGATTCAAAAAAGATCCAACGCCAAATGCATTAATTGTGGATCATTAGAAAGGCATCGTTCATTATGGATGTTTTTTAAAGAACAGAATCTTCTTACAAACAAGCCAATCAGGTTATTGCATGTAGCGCCAGAAAAGATATTTTATGATCAATTCAAGTCGTTACCTAATATAGAATATTTCCCTATAGATTTAATGCCTGATGAATACAGCTACGGCATTAATACCATTCAAATGGATGTTACACAAATGACCTTTCAAGATAATTATTTTGATGGTATCATTTGTAATCATGTGTTGGAACATATTAGGGAAGATCAAAAAGCGATGAGAGAAATGAGCAGGGTGCTAAAACCTGGAGGATGGGCTATATTAAATACACCTGTCAATCTGCAAAAGGAAACCACTCATGAGGATGTTAATTTGTATGACCCTCAAAAACAGTTAGAACTCTTTGGTCAACCGGATCATGTTAGAGTATATGGTCGTGATTTCTTAGATAGAGTGACGAATGCTGGATTTACTGCAGAAGTAATTAATTATGTTTCTAATTTCAGCAATAATGATAAGTTTAAATATGGTCTTAAAGATCAGGAAGCAATTTTTTATTGTAGTAAATATTAAAGATTAATGCAAAGGCGAAAAATAGCCTTTTTAACAGGTACAAGGGCAGATTTTGGAAAGCTAAAATCACTTATAGAAATTCTTCAACAAAAGGAGGATTTTGAGGTGCATATTTTTGCTACAGGAATGCACATGGACAAGAAATATGGCTTTACCGTAATGGAGATTGAAAAGTGTGGTTTCGACAACATTTTTAAATACATCAATTACGATTACGAAGCTTCAATGGACATTACACTTTCCCGTACAATTGAAGGATTTGCAAATTATATTCGACTTGTAGAACCTGATCTTATCGTTGTTCATGGCGATAGAATTGAAGCATTGGCAGGTGCAACTGTTGGTGCTTTAAACAATATATTGGTTGCTCATATAGAAGGTGGCGAATTATCGGGTACTGTAGATGAATTAATAAGACATGCAGTAAGCAAGTTGAGCCATGTTCATTTTGTTGCAAACCAAGAAGCCAAAACCCGTTTGTGCCAAATGGGAGAAATTGAAGAAAGCGTTTATGTAATAGGCTCCCCTGATATGGATGCTATGATAAGCGATTCGCTTCCAACGCTCGAGGATGTGAAGAAATATTACCAAATTCCTTTTAATGAATTTGCCATTTCCATGTTTCATCCTGTAACAACAGAAGTTAATGACATGGATAGATATGCAGAAAACTACATTGAAGCACTTGAAAAAAGTGATCTTAAATACATTGTAATTTATCCCAATAACGACAAAGGATCAGATTTCATTCTACATAAAATAAGACGATTGTTAAACAACCCAAATTTCAGGGTTTTCCCTTCCGTTCGGTTTGAATCGTTTTTGGTAATGATGAAATATGCACTTTTTGTAGTAGGCAATTCAAGCGCAGGAATAAGGGAAGCTCCTTATTATGGCATTCCGACAGTAAATGTTGGAACAAGGCAAAACGGCAGAACCGATAATCCGGATATTATCCATACTACATACGAAGTCGAAAATATTTTAAACGGTTTACAATTGGCAATTCACAAAGAAGTACTTCCAAGAATTTTATTTGGTGAAGGCAACAGCAATAGTAAGTTTCTTGAAATACTTCAATCAGAAAAATTCTGGAACATCAGCAAGCAAAAGATATTTACTCAAAAGCATGAGTCAAAGGCAACCGTTAGTAGTTATTGAGCCATCTTCAAAGCTCAACGGCATTAACTTAAAGGAAGTTTGGAGATACAAAGACTTGTTGTACTTTATGGTACTTCGGGATGTAACTGTTTTGTATAAGCAAACTGTACTGGGGTTTGCGTGGGCCATCATTAATCCACTATTTCAAATTGTAGTATTTAGTGTTGTTTTTGGTTCCCTTGCAGGGGTTAAACCAGATATTTTAGGAATGCCTTATCCGGTATTTTCTTGTCTTGCCGTCATACCATGGACCTATTTTTCAAACTCGCTTAACCAGGCGGGATCAAGCCTCATCAGTTCATCATCAGTATTTACAAAAGTATATTTCCCCAGGATCATTATACCATTTACACCGGTGCTATCAAAGTTGGTAGATTTTCTCATTTCATTTTCAATCCTTATTGGAATGATGATATACTTCAAATACCAACCGGGGAGTAATGTAGTTTTTATTCTTATTCCATTGTTGTTGGTGGTAATTACCTCTGCCGGCTTAGGCCTGTGGTTTTCATCTTTATCTGTACAATATCGCGACTTCAAATTTGCGTTATCGTTTATGCTACCTGTATTAATGTACCTCGCTCCGGTTGCATTTCCAGCCTCACTGGTACTGAATAAATTTGGAGCAACTGCCTATCATATTTATTCCTTTTATCCATTGGTTGGCGTGATTGAAGGTTTCAGATCTTGTTTTGCCGTAGGAAAGCAAATGCCCTGGGATATCCTTGCATTAGGATATGCAAGCGCTTTGTTTATTCTTGGTACGGGGGTATTCTATTTTAGAAAAATGGAAAAATATTTTGCAGACATTGCCTAATGAATAATATAGCTATCAAAGTTGAAAATCTGGGAAAAGCTTATCGAATTGGGCTCAAGGAAACTAAGCACGAAAACCTGACAGGTGCGCTCAAGGCAGCCATTCTAAAGCCTTTTAATAACTTCAAGAGAATTTCGAACCTAAAAAAGTTTGGAAACGAAGAAGAGCAGGATATCTTTTGGGCCAATCGTAACATCAATTTTACAGTTCATAAAGGAGAAGTGCTGGGCATTATTGGAAAAAATGGTGCAGGTAAAAGTACCTTACTCAAACTGCTGTCGCGAATTACTGATCCTACAGAAGGTAGAATTGAATTGCATGGAAAAGTAGCAAGTTTGTTGGAAGTAGGTACAGGTTTTAATCCGGAACTCACAGGCGGTGAAAATATTTATTTAAATGGAACCATTCTTGGTTTAACAAGAAAGGAAATCAAAGATCGTTACGATCAGATTGTTGCTTTTTCAGGAATAGAGAAATTTATGGAAACGCCAGTTAAACGGTATTCCAGCGGTATGAAAGTACGGCTGGCCTTTGCTGTTGCTGCACACCTTGATCCTGAAATTTTAATCATAGATGAAGTACTTGCAGTTGGTGATGCCGAATTCCAAAAGAAGTGCCTGGGAAAGATGGAAGAAGTGGCTGGCCGGGAAGGAAGAACAGTGTTGTTTGTATCGCATGATATGGCAGCAGTTAAAAAACTTTGCACAAGAGCTGTCTTATTGGAAG
This sequence comes from Segetibacter sp., assembly GCA_031424295.1. Lineage (GTDB taxonomy): Bacteria > Bacteroidota > Bacteroidia > Chitinophagales > Chitinophagaceae > Segetibacter. The sequence goes on from JANPHE010000026.1 coordinate 6,370, forward strand.
CAGGCAAAATAACAGCAGAAGGTACGCCAACTGAAGTCGTTGATTATTACCTTAAAAATGCATCCGGCGTTGAATTGAACACCAATAGTTTGTCATCGAACCGTAGAAAAGGTAGCGGTAAATTTATTGTAACCAATCTCCAGTTTTTAAATAGTAAAATGGAACCTGTCAGCGTACTTGAAACCGGAATGGATTTAAACATCAGGCTGAGTTATGAAACGACGGAAAAAAGTCCAAATCCGGTTATCAATCTTATCATTAGAAATAACCTTCAGCAAGAATTGGTAAACTTTTTA
>JANPHE010000027.1:0-31983 GCA_031424295.1 Segetibacter sp.
TGAGGTGATGATGTGGTATGGGGGACACGGATAACGCGGATTTTTTTTGGGGAGGATATTCTGATCATTACGAATGAAGTGGAAAAGTGATTATGGGGGAGGTTGGTAACCGTAGATAATTAGTTGTATTTGGCTAATGAAAAACATGCGGATGAGGCCTCTCTTTTAAGTTGGTATGTAGTCATAATAATTGAATTTTAATTTCATTCAAGCTTTTATATGGCTGTTTAAATGATATATGCCATTAAAAACCGTATTTTGGACAATTAAATATTAACGGAATAACAGACAAGAATAAATGAGTTTAAATACACAATCGCTTCAGCCGCTTATCAACTTCATCTACTCGGTAGCAGACCAGGTGTTGATTAATACTTATGAGCCGAGTAAATACAAAGATGTTATCCTGCCAATGACCGTTATCAGGCGTTTGGATGCAGTGTTGGAGCCGACCAAAGACAAGGTTTTAGAAACACACGAAAAGTATAAAGACAAACTTAACGACCTGACTGCTTTGCTAACCAGCAAGCAAAACGGTAGCGGACAAGCATTTTACAATACTTCGCCTTACACTTTGAAAAAGTTGTTGGACGACCCAAAGAACCTTCGAAGCAATTTTGAAAATTATCTAAACGGCTTTTCATACAATGTGCAAGACATTATTACCAAGTTTAAGTTTCGCAACGAATTGGAAACATTGGACGAAGCAGGGAAACTATTTTCTACTATTGAAAAATTTGTTTCTCCTAAAATTGACTTACGACCTGAGAGTTTACCGCCTTTGGCAATGGGCTATGTGTTTGAAGATTTGCTTCGAAGGTTTAATGAAGCCACCAATGCCGAAGCAGGACGACATTTTACGCCTCGTGAAATTATTGAACTGATGACACACGTTTTGTTTTTGCCCGTGAAAGAGCAAATTCAGAACGGTACATTTTTGATTTACGACCCTTGTGCTGGTTCAGGTGCAATGCTGACCGAATCAAAAAAATATATTACTGATGAAGACGGTGAAATAAAATCTAAAGCAACTGTTCACGTTTACGGACAGGAAAATACGCCAACCATTTACGCCATTTCCAAATCGGATATGTTGTTGAAAGGCGAAGACCCTGAAAAAATTGTGTATGGCAGCACGCTGAGCCAATACGGTTTTCCGAAAGAACTTCGCTTTGATTTTATGCTCACCAATCCGCCCTACGGCACAAGTTGGGCTGATGATAAAAAAGCATTGAGCATTGGCGACAAAGGCAAAATCATTGACCCTCGTTTTCAAATCAAAAAGCAGTATGTGGCAGAACCTGCCGTTACCCGTGTGAATGACGGTCAGTTGATGTTTGTGTTGCATATGCTTAGCAAGATGAAAGACACCGAACAAGGCAGCCGCATTGCTTCTGTTCACAATGGTTCGGCTTTGTTTACTGGTGATGCAGGACAAGGCGAAAGCGAAATTCGTAAACACATTTTAGAAAATGATTTGTTGGAAGCTATCATTGCTTTGCCAAATGATATTTTTTATAATACAGGTATTCCGACATACATTTTCATCATTACCAACCGCAAGCCAAAAAACAGAAAAGGCAAAGTGCAACTCATCAATGCAAATGGTGAAAATTTCTTTGGCAAAATGAAAAGGTCATTAGGCAGCAAACGAAACGAACTGATACCAAAAAACATCAACGACATTACCAAGCTGTATCTTGATTTCAAAGAAACCGAGTTCAGTAAATTGTTTGACAATAATGAGTTTGGTTATGCTCAAATTATTGTACATAGACCATTACGACTAATGGTGCAGTTTACTTCCAAAAAAGTTGCTTCGCTTCGCTTTGTGAGCAATAACACTGCATTGCGTGAAGAACTCTTCAAAGAATTTGGCAACGAAGTTTACGACAAAAAAGCAACAGCCAAATTAGAACACTGGCTGCTCAATTACTTTATGCAAGACAATGACGATGAAGAAACCGAAGACGGAGAAGCGGAAATTACCCTTGCATCTTTACCCAAAAAGAAACAGAAAATTGTAAAGCAATTGCTGGATACGGATGTGTGGCAGCGTGACCTTGACTTGATGAACCACGCCAAAACACTGGCTGAAATATTTGGCGATAAATTGTTTGACGACTTTAATGTGTTTGAAGAAAAGTTTGACAAGGAACTAAAAAAGCAAAACATAAAACTGGCTGCCAAAGACAAAAAAGATTTATTAGGTGCTGTGAGTTGGACAGACCCAAAAGCAGCAGCAGTAATAAAGAAGAAAAACAAAGACGGCAGCATTGAATATGTAAGCGACCCCGCATTGAAAGATTACGAAAACATACCGTTGAAAGAAGACATACAAACATTCTTTGAACGGGAAGTAATTCCCTTTGCCGAGGATGCCTGGTGGAACAAAGACGAAACGAAAATTGGCTATGAAATAAATTTCAATAAATACTTTTACCAATACACAGCACCACGCAACAAAGCCGATATAGCAGCCGACCTGTTTGCCATTGAACTCGAAACCGAAAACCTGTTAAAAGAAATTGTGGGATGATAGCAGTAGCAATGAAATATAAAAAAACGGGAATTGACTGGATGCCCGAAGTGCCAGAGCATTGGGAAGTAAGACGAATGAAGAATATTTGCTTCTTGCAAAGAGGGCATGATTTATCTAAGGAGAAATTTTTGGAAGGAGGGTATCCTGTTTATGGGTCAAATGGAATTATTGGGTATCATAAAGAATTTTCAACTACAGCCCCTTGTATAACAATTGGAAGAAGCGGAAGTACAGGAGAGATTCAGTTTGTTGTAGATGACTTTTGGGCTCATAATACATGCCTTTTTGTAAAAGAGAGTTATGGAAATAATTGGAGGTATTTATACTATTTGTTATCATCAATTGATATAAAGAGAGTTAGCAATGGAACGGCAGTTCCAACTCTTGACAGAAATAATGTTCATGTTCTAAAAGTTGGTTATCCGCCACTTGAAGAACAAAAAGCAATTGCCGATTACCTTGACACCAAATCTGCTAAAATCACCCATTTCATCCAAACCAAACAACGCTTTATTGAATTGCTGAAAGAGCAAAGGCAAAGCATAATTACCAATGCCGTAACAAAAGGCATTGATGAAAAGGCGAAGATGAAAGAAACCGTGTTGGGCGAAATTCCTGAGCATTGGGAATTGAGAAGATTGAAATTTTTGGCAGAAGTAAATTTCAGCACCGTTGACAAACACAGCCACAAAGAAGAAAAGCAAGTAAGGTTGTGCAACTATGTTGATGTTTACAAGCACGAATACATCACCAACGATTTTGATTTTATGGTAGCAACAGCAACAGAAGCTGAAATAAAACGCTTCACTGTTGAAAAGGGCGATGTTATCATAACCAAAGATTCTGAAACAGCAGCCGACATTGCTATTCCTGCATTGGTAATAGAAGATTTGGAGAATGTAGTTTGTGCTTACCACTTGGCGCACATCAAACCAAACATAGAATTGGTTGAAAGTGAATTTCTTTTCCGTTTGTTTCAGTCAAAGAAAATCAACAGTCATTTTGAAGTTGCTGCCAAAGGCGTTACACGCCACGGATTAAGCTATAATGATATTAACAGCGTATTCCTTCCCTATCCGTCAACTTTAAATGAGCAACAAGAAATTATTAAACACATTAAAACCGAATCCCGAACCCTTGACATTGCCATCAGCAAAGCCGAAAGAGAAATAGAGTTAATCAAAGAATACAGAGAAGCAATGATAGCCGAAGCGGTAACCGGTAAAATGAAATAGTAAAGAATGATTGATATTGGATATAAATATTATCGTTTCGGTTCAAAGGATTCATTAGATATTGATATTCTAATTGAACATCCTGAATCAACTGGTCTTGAGAAAGATAAAGACTTAATAAAGTCTATAAAAAATCAATACCATCAAATTGATGATTGGAATGTCAATATCATTTCTATAGAAAATGGCGAAGTAGTAAAATCAATACCTTCCAAAGGTTTTCCGGATGGGGTTAATAATAGTTTGTACGAAACATATCACCTTCACAATCAAAAATTCCCTTTCCCATTAACTCGGAAATTGGAGCGAAACATAGTTGCGGCAATTGAAAAATGTTTAACAGCAATCTTTACGTTTTATAAAAGAACTCTTCAAAATGATTTTTATGAATCTATTCCAAAAGAAATTAAAAATGGGAAAGCCTCGATGGAATTAAGGTTGAATAAATTAAATGAAATTGACTTTAATCTTTTACCATATGATGATGATACTAAAAACAAAAATGCATTTAAAAGTATTGCTTTTAATATAGGACAAACAATATCACTTATTAACGGCATAGAAATATATACTAAAGCGGATTTGGTTTATTTACATCCTGAACTAAGTTCAATTATAAAAAGAGAAAATATTGGCTTATTAGAACAATTGAATTCAAAGAAGGATGAATTAATAAAAACAATTAGAAAACGATATGACTGCAATTAAACTAAACCTATTAAAGGTTAAACAAGTAAAAGAAGATAAGGTCTGGTTGCTTGCTGAAGGCAATCTTTACGAATATCTTAATTCGTTAAAAGCGGACTTTTATGAATATGCTATTCAAAGAAAAATCGTAAGGAATGATTATCTCGACAAACTATTTAAAACCGTTTTAGACAATGAGCCTTTTCCCATTATCACTTTAACTACCGAAAACACAGATAATTTCAATGAAGGTGAAGTAAAAGAGTTTGATTCAGATAAAGTAGAAATACTTGATGGTTTGCAAAGAACATTCAGATTGTGGGCTCACCTTAAACTTTATGAACATTACTCCCGAAACACAAATCCCGATGAGATAAAGGACTTTATTTCAGAATTTAAACAAACAACAGAAGGATCACTTTTTTTTGAATTGGGAATCTTCAGAACCTCCTACATTAAAAATCTAATTGAAAGTAAAAGGATTAATGAAATTAAAGATAAATTCGAAAACTACAATGTTTATTTCTATGTATGGCTCAACCTTTCTGAAATTGAAGTAGTAAATAAAATGCTTTTACTGAATTTAGGGCAAAAGTCAGTTTCACCAAAACATCAATTTGAGCTTTTATTCTTACATTTTTACAGACATTTCGTTGCTGGAAGTTCTAATATCACCATAGTTAGAGAGCGTGAATTAGAATCAAAAACACTTAAAGGTGAACATCGGCAGGTTGGTAGTTTTTTGTTTTCTTCAATTATAATTGCGATGCTTTCGTTTTATGAGACAAAAGCGAAAAGGGTAAATAAAAGTGAATTAGACTTTGAAATAAATGAGGAAAGTGATCTGAATGCTCCTTTGTTTCAGATTTTATTTGAAAAGGATTTTATTGAAAACTTTTTGAAATGTCTTTACAGAATAGATGAAGCTATTGATAAATCATATTCTGGTATTGGGATAAAATGGTTTGGTAAAGATACAACACTAAGTGGAGTTTATGCTGGTATTTCTGAGTATGTGAACGTTACTGAAATATTAAAGCCAATATCAGAAAATAAGGAGGCAGCTTATGATGTTTCGGAGATTAGAGAAAAACTAAAGGCTGCAACAACAAAAGGGGTAGATCAATTTATTTTACTTATTAACCAAAATGCTTTGGAACTTGAAGATTTTGAAAAGGCATATGAAAACCTTTCGAGTCGATCTATAAATATCGGAAATGTTTTAAGAAGTGCAATAAAAGGGTTTGTGGGCAATCTCCTAAATAATAACAACCCTAAATGGTCTAATTATATAAAATAACAACTATGACAATTAGAGAAGCCATAATACAATTTTTAAGATTGTTCATTGATGTTTGCAATATTAATAAGAATGACGACTATGAAGACTGTCAATCAATAAATAACTTTGTTGAATATATTGAAACCAACATGGAAGAGGATAAAAAGTTCCTTTTGCCATTTATCAAATGTTTTGTCGAAAATAAAATTGAGCATATAGGTTTAGATATTAACATTGTAGATGCAAGTGCTACTATATTCCAAGTACAGATAGTAGATTTCCTAATTGAGGATGATTTTAAAAGGAGATATAGAAAGTTTTCATTCTCCAACAATGTTGGCTCTTACATCCCAATTGAATTTCTTTTTAAAAATGAATATTTCAACAAAAATTCTTCAGCAATAAAAGTTGAAACGATTGAGAATGTTCAAAATTTTACACCCAATAATTCATTTATAGGAATTTTACATTTCATAATAAAAAAGTCGAATGAAATTGCAGTTCTAACAGAATTAGTAACGGCTATAAAAGAAAAAGAAAATCTTAAGTCAATTATAGTTTCAAAAGAAGAGCATTCAAGTCTTATCAGCACCTATTCTTATGTATACTATGATTATCTGCTTAAGGGATTTCATACTGAACTTGATAGTGATCATAAATATTCTAAAGAACTTGGTACAAATGGAGCCTTAACTACTCCAGAATTAAACAAAGACTTTAGTCAATTCATTGAATTAGCAGATGTAATTAATGAGGCAAATATGAGTCCTGATATTTTATCAAGATACTTAAAGTTTTATCATCAATTAGAGTATTTAGCTTATCGAGTGTATTTGAAAAACATTGCAAAAAATGCTAAGGAAGAGCGTTCTTTTATAACTGATTTGCATAAGTTAGGTGGTACAAACAAAGGCAGTGAAGAAGGGGCCTTTAAGGAGTCTTTTAAAACTATTTTTAAAGAAAAGAAAGACGATATAAAAGTCAAGTTTTATGGCATTCAGATTGACAAACAAACTGCAATTACTGAGTTTGCTGAAAATAGATTTGATATCAAATTTATGCAAAACGAATCATCAGAGATATTCTTAGGAAAGCTTGCTAAATTTATTTACAAAACCCGAAATAGTATTGTACACAATAAGGAAAGTGAATTTCATCTGACTATCACCAAGGTAGACTCCTATCCTATTCTTAAATTTTTTATTCCTTGGTTAATGAATAATGTAGAATTGGAAATTGATACATTGTTGAGAAGTTTTGACCCAAATATAAAATACGAAGACCGAACAATTTTACTCTATTAAGTGATGATAACAGATACATCAGAAAAAGGATTAGAAGCCCACATCACACAGCATTTGTGTTTGGTGAAGTTTGTCTTGATGGGAACTAACTATAATTTATAGAGCAAGGGTTTATGAGTAATTTCATCTTTTCCATATCAGAGATATTCACCAAATGTTTAACTGAACATAAGGTTGATGGTTATTATATTGGACCGTATCAGCGTGGTTATAAATGGAAGTCCAAAACCATCCACGACCAAGTACCTGTTTTACTTTCAGATTTGTATGATGCCTTTTTGAAGAGCAAATTGAAACAAGGCACAACCGAATATTATTTACAATACATAACCGTAAAAAGGACACCCCAAAATAGCAGTTTCACCTTTGAAGTGATTGATGGACAACAACGTCTCACTACCATTACCTTACTTTTTAATGTTCTTGAAAGATATTTTGAAGAAAATAATTTAGCAAAATCAGATGGCCAATATTTATTAGAATACTCCAGGTATTCAGACTCGCTGAGTAATATATTTGATTTGATATTTAGTTTAGTAGAAGATACAACAACAGAAATTGATAAGGTTGAACAACAAGACAAGTTTTATTTATTCCACGCTTTCAAGACGATCCGTACGTTCTTTAATCTTCTAAAGGAACATAAGCCCGAGGACTTTAAAGATTTTTTGAATTTTATTAAAGAGGATGTCAAAATTATTCTAAACAAAGAAGATGAATTTACATCAGCCGAAGAAGTTTTTTCAAGTTTGAATGCTAACAAAGTACCACTCACAAATGCCTATTTAGTCAAAGGTTTATTGCTCACCAAAGCAGCTCGTATTTCTTCCATTGATGGCCAAAAGAAACATTTCAAAGAAATATTAGATGCCCGCAGCCTAATGGCTAAAACTTGGGATGAAATGCACAGTTGGTTTTCTCGCCCCGATGTAAGTAAATACTATTTTGGGAATGAAAACGCTGGAATGGATGCCGCACTGGGTTTAATAGAACACAATCAAAATGAAGAGAAAGAAAACCTAATTTCTTTATTCAGAAATCTTTTAGAAAAAAGCAAAAACAAGTTTGACAATCAATATGAATTGTTCAATCTATTTCACGAAAGAACAATCACAAATTTTGATGCCATTGAATATTTGAATAAAATCAAGCATTTATATAAGCGTTTGCGGAATTGGTACGAAGACAACAATTGGTATAATCTGATTGGATTTTATTTACACACGGATGGCTCAATAAAAAGCATCATATCAAAATCGCAAATGCAGTTGAAACAGACTTTACATAGTCATATCAAGAAACAAATTACTTACTCCATTAAAGAAAATGGCATTCAAACTGAAAAAGACATTGCATTACTCAGGTACGACAATAATCCCGGAAAACGGATACATAAAGCCCTCTTGGCTCTTAGTGTTTTTCCGGAGGGGGTAGACAGGGCAAATGAGAGTAAGTATCGTTTTGATTTTTACAATTATGCAAATGAGGGATGGAGTTTAGAACATATTTTTCCGCAAAACCCGGATCAGGAAGATATAGATTATACAGAAGACAAGGAATGGCTTATTGCACAATGCAATAAGAATAATAAGCAGGACATCATCACAAAAATTAATAATGGCGAAGTTATAGGCAGTGAAGAACTTTCTTTTATCTATGATAGTTTCCCGGACGTACATATTTTGGGTAATATGGCATTACTCTCTTCTTCTGTTAATAGTGCCCTAAGTAATGGACTTTTCAATACTAAACGTAAAATACTCATTCGAAAAATAAACAACGGAAGTTTTGTTCCAAAGCACACGATAGATGTTTTTTCAAAAATGCTTGAAGCCAAAACAGATGAAAACGAACAGAAAATTGAATTCAATCTGGATATTAAAATCTGGACTGAAGAAGATGCTCAAGCCCACTTAGTTTGGATAAAGAATAGAGTAGCTGACCTTAAAAAAGAGTTTGCCTTATGAAAACAGGAAGATACAGTTTAAAGCAGCTATTGACACATAATGAGATTGAACAAATTATCATACCTGAAATTCAGCGTGATTATGTTTGGGAGGTTTCTAATGTAAAAAAGCTGATAGGCGATATTCAAAAAAGTTTTGAAAAAAAGTCAAGCCATCAACTCAACATCAAGGTCAACGGAAAAGAGAGTGTTCCAGAATCGATAAGTCAATTCCTGTCGCAAGAATATGAAAGGTTGGTTTACCAGCAAAAACTTGGGTTTATTTATGCATACCACGACCGGGATTATGCCGGAAAGTTCTTTTTAATAGATGGTCAACAGCGAATAACAACCTTGTATTTGATGTTGCTTTATTTGTACAAGTCCACCGACAAAGCAGAAGAATTTAAAACATTGTACTTTAATAATGAAATCCCCAAGGTGGATTATAAAGTAAGAGAACAATCTCACGACTTTCTTCATCTGTTAATCAAGAGCTTTTTAAATGGAAAAGAGTACAAAGACTCCGAAGCATTTTACGGAACAGAATATCTTAAAGACACAACGATTAAGCACTTAATTGAAAATTTTGAGTTTATACGTACAGAATTAGGTACGCTTGAGAATAAACTTGATTTCCTGAATTACCTGGAAAATTTTGTAGAGGTAAATTATTTTGATACCCATCTGAGTGAGCAAGGCGAGCAGCTTTATATTTATATGAATAGTCGGGGCGAGCAGCTTTCATACCAAGAAATAATTCGCGCAGAGTTAATGCAGAAAGTTTCTGATGCCGAAGAAAAAATAGAATTAGGAAAAGAATGGGAAAAGTGGCAGAACTTCTTTTGGCAGCAAAGAGGCAGGAACGAAAATGCAGACAACGGATTTGAAGAATTTTTAAAATGGGCTGTTATTCTTCACTTACCATCTAACTTAGATGAAAATATTGAAAACTTTGCTGATCATAGTAAAGACTTGTCTCCTAAACAACGAAGAGAAAACTTCATCAAAGATTCTTACAAAGGAGAGCAACTGAGAAATCAAAAAGAAGCACTTTTTAAGTATCAGGTCAAGCATTTAGAATTTCATTTTTTACAAAATTTGTTTGATGCAATTGAATGGGCATACAGCAATAAGACAACATACATACCTATCAAAAACAATTGGTTTTCGAATAATACCAGTGTATTGGATTATGTGGTATTGTTACCCGTTTTGCATTATCAAATGATTAATAATTGGGAGGATGATGAAAGTAAAATCAAGGATGTTGAGCAGCTATCAATATTCCTGAAAAACATCACCTATTTTGAAGCAGTATCTAAAAATCCTGATACAGCAACATTAGATGTATTGGAGATAGTAAACAATCTTGTTGGTGGTTCAAAGAATATTACAACTATTCTTAACCAGCAGAACGTAACAAAAACGATTTTGACCGATGCGGAAAAGTACAAACTTGAAATTTTTATAAATGAACCTCAAAATCGGGAAGATTGGCAAAAAAAGATTTGGGACATTACACTTGATGATGATTTCAATAAGTTCTTAATGGGTGATATTACGGTAGTTTGGAAATGCCTTGAAAAAGAAAAATCGTGTAATCCTGATTATGAACCGAAAGCAGGATTTGGTGAATATGCTGATTTAATCAAGGAAGTAATTTTTAAAAATCGAACATCGGACAACCTAAGAAGGTTGATATTAAGCAAATTTGATTATTTGTTAGCATCTGGCACAGGTGGTGGGTATGAAAAGTATTCATTTATCGGTAATGGTAGTTCTTGGGAAGTATTAAGAGAATGGAAAGAAACACTTGTAAAAGATGACTTAGTTGATTTGTTGATTTGGATCAAAAATAAAGGAAGCTTTAATCTAAACACTTTGCTTCAGGACACTAAAATAGATTTTTCACCTACAGGTTGGCGAGAAGCTTTTATTGCAACACCTGCTCTTCTGTCTTATTGCTCAAATAAAAAGACCTTATGGCAAGATGAGCATCGAATATTACTGCTTGAAAAAACAAATTATTCAATAACCCTAACCAGAGAAATTCAATGCGCATTACTGCAAAATGCATATAAAGATAAAGGGATGTGGATTGATGAGAATAATTGTTGCGTGTTGGAGTTTGATTGGAATGAAGTGGAAAATAAAATAGATTTCAAAGCTCAGGGAAATAATGGCATTGCAATAAATTTTAGATATTCAGCAAAGGATAAAAAATGGTCATTTACGTTGTTTCACCACAATCAGGAAATTACTGATATTTTAGATATCTCAAATAATTCAGAATGGATTGTTAGTGATGGAATACTAACTATTGGACATGGGGTGTTTTATAATTATGATGTTCAAAAAACACTTTTAGAAAACAATGCTGAAATAACAAATATGGTGAATGGTTTGATTTTAAAAATTGAAGTCCTACTTAGAAGTACGTTAAAATGACAAAACATACAGATACATCAGAAAAAGGATTAGAAGCCCACATCACACAGCACATGTGTTTGGTGAATGGTTTTGAAGAACGCCACTTCGATAAATACAACCGTAGCGAGTGTGTGGATGAAGAATTGCTTTTCAAATTTTTAGAAGATACCCAACCTAAGGAAGTTGCCAAACTGAAACTAAGCCACGGCAGCAATTTCAGGCAACGTATTTTGTATTTGGTTAACCGCAAAATAAAAGATGAAACCGTAGTTAATGAAAAGTGCCTGGGTGGTATAATCAACCTTTTACGCACAGACATCACAGACGGCAACACGGGCATAAAACTAAAATTGTTTTACGACAAACCCGTTAGCAAGCTAAACACCACAGATGCAGAGTTATTCAGTAAAAATATTTTTTCACTAACTCGTCAGGTGCATTTCAGCACACAAAGTGAAAAATCGCTTGACCTTGTTATTTCAATAAATGGTTTGCCAGTCATCACGTTTGAACTAAAAAACGAACTTACAAAGCAGAATGTAAAAGATGCCATAAAGCAATACAAAACCACCCGAGACCCGAAAGAAGAATTATTTCGCCTTGCCCGTTGTTTGGTTCACTTTGCAGTGGACACCGAGCAAGTTTGGATGTGCACACATTTGAAAGGCGAAAACTCTTTCTTCCTGCCATTCAACAAAGGCAACAACAACGGTGCTGGAAATCCTACTAATTCATCAGGTATTAAAACAGATTATCTCTGGAAAGAAATTTTAACCAAGGAGAGCATTACCAATATCATTCAAAACTATGTTCAACTAATAGAAGAAGAATCGGAAAAGATTTTGCCCGATGGGAAAATCAAAAAAGAGAAAGTAAAAAAGATGATTTTTCCACGTTACCATCAATTAGATTCGGTTCGTAACCTATTGGCAGATGCCAAAGACAACGGAGCAGGGAAAAGATATTTGATTCAACATTCGGCAGGTTCTGGTAAAAGTAATTCCATTAGTTGGCTGGCTCACCAATTGGTTGGCTTGTTTGATAAAACCAATACATCAGCAGTTTTCGATTCAGTAATTGTAGTAACCGACCGAATTGTTTTAGATTCTCAAATTCAACGCAACATCAAACAATTTGAGCAAGTTGCAGGGTTGGTTGAACATATTGACAAAGGTTCAAAGCATCTGAAAGAAGCCTTGGAAGAAGGCAAGAAAATTATCATTACCACCATTCAAAAATTTCCACATATTGTAAATGACATTGGCGATTTACCGGGAAACAAGTTTGCGATAATTATTGATGAAGCTCACAGCAGCCAAAGCGGAAACACAGCAGGTAAACTAAACGCAACATTGAGCAAAGATTTTGAAAGAGTTCAGGTTGATGATGATGAATTTGTGTTTATGGACAAAGACCAACACGATGAACTCACATCAGAAGATTTGGTAGTGGATATTGTGCAAAGTCGTAAAATGCTGACCAATGCCAGTTACTTTGCTTTTACTGCTACACCAAAACCAAAAACACTTGAACTGTTTGGTGTAAAGTTTAAAGAAGGGGAAAAAGACAAATTCCGTGCTTTTCATTTGTATTCAATGAAGCAAGCCATTCAGGAACATTTTATTGAAGATGTGTTGCTGAATTACACAACATACAATAGTCATTTTGCTTTACTCAAAAAAATTGAAGACGACCCACTTTACGACAAGAAGAAAGCACAAAAGAAACTGAGAATTTATGTAGAAAGTCACGAACTAAACATTGCCCGAAAAACGGCAGTAATGGTTGAGCATTTTATGAGTGCAATAGTTGGCAAAAAGAAAATCAACGGACTTGCCAAAGCAATGGTAGTAACCAGCAGCAGAAGAAATGCAGTGAAATATAAAAAAGCATTCGACAAGTACTTAACTGAAAATAGTATTCCATTCAAAGCTGTCGTAGCTTTTTCGGGGGAGATAGATAAGCAAACCGAATCATCATTGAATGGTTTTTCGAGTGCAGCTATTCCTGACGAATTTAAGAAAGCCAACAACCGCTTTTTAATTGTAGCGAATAAATATCAAACAGGTTTTGACCAACCGCTATTGCATACAATGTATGTTGACAAGAAATTAGGTGGCGTAAGTGCTGTGCAAACGCTTTCACGCCTGAACAGAACTACATCAGGCAAGTCAGACACATTTGTGATGGACTTTGCCAATTCAACGGATGAAATTAAAAACTCATTTGAACCTTACTACGAAACAACCATTTTAGGCGAAGCGACTGACCCAAATAAATTATTCGACTTACAAAATGCTTTGGACGCTTATCAAGTTTACACCAATGCACAAGTTCAAGAGTTTTCAGACAAAATCGTTCAGAATGTTCCTGTTGACCAATTGCACATCATTTTAGATGCAGCAGCCAATGTTTTCAGAACAACACTTGACGAAAAATCGCAGGAAGATTTTAGAGCAAAATGCAAATCGTATGTTCGCTTATATGTTTTCTTGGCTCAAATCGTTCCGTTTACAAATCCGTATTTAGAACGCCTTTACATTTTCTTAAATCATTTACAAAACAAGATTCAAAGAGAACAAGGCGAAGACCTTGCACAAGGCGTTTTGGACACCATTGACTTAGAAAGTTACCGTTTACAGAAGCAAGGAGATTTTAATATTGCATTGGAACAAGGTAAAGAGTTGATGCCATCATCAGAAATGGGAAGTGGAGTTGCAGAGCCAGAATTGGAATTGCTTTCAAACATTGTAAAAGCATTCAACGACCGTTTCGGAACAACATTTACCAATGAAGACAAGGTTCGTAAAATGACTGCAGAACTAATGCAGGACGTGAAAGGCGACCAAGCAGCAATGGACAACATCAATGCTTCGTTAAACAAAAACGACATTCAAAACGCTCAAATCACTTTCACAGACATTTTGAAAGAGAAAATGATAAACCACATTGACAGCAACTTTGAAGTGTTTAAAGAATACAATGACAATCCTGAGTTCAAAACATTTCTAGCAGGCCAGATGTATAAGTTATTAATAAATGATGTAAGAGGCCAATATCTCTATAAATAGTGCCTTTTATATTCAATTGACTTGTAAATGAAGCATGGTTGCGTTTTAAAATAATTGAAGAGAATAATTTTATGAATTACATTGTTTAATATTTTATTACCCAGTTTCATTATTTGTTCTATAATTAGACAATGGGTTTAAAGGTGATTTTCTTGAAATAGTAAAATTTATTTTGAAGAATCTGATACAATTTGATTGAACTTAAATAACAATAGCATGAGCGGAGAGTATAGGGAAAAACTTCCAACAGGTATTGGAGAACTAGTAGTTAATTTATCAACATGGTTCATACAATATTATTTCCCGGGTATTGATAACAGGCATAGTGGTACTTTCATTAAAGTGCCAAAGGAAGAAATAGATGAATTTATCTCGGCTTTCAAAAATAATTGGCTTAAATATGAAAAGGTTAAAGAAACATCACAAACATTAGGTGGTGAAATTAGATTAATTGGCGAAAAGAATATGACCATTTATATTAGTAGTTACCATGAAGGAGTTTGTATTCAATCTTATCATATGCCATTGAAATCAAAGGAACAAATCGAAAATGTGGTCGCAGATTATTATTGGGCAAAGGAGCGAGCTAAAATTATTATTGAAATATTGCAGAAGTTAAGTTGAATGTATTTTTATCTCCCGAAGTACATGTGAAAATAACTTGCACTTTTTTTCCGCGAGTAGTCTCCAGCAAGGGACCCCTCGCTTCTTACTCCTAGTTTCAGATGGAGTTCTTATCCTACAAACCCAAATGAACAAAGCGCTGTTGATGAAGAACACGCAACAGCGGCGGAAAATTCCGCCTTTGCAGGTGTTCTTCACCTGCAAACCAAGATGAACAAAGGGCTGTTGGTGAAAACACGCAACAGCGGCGGAAAATTCGTGACACATTGCGTCACGAATTGAGTTTTTTGCCCTTGTTGGTGTTTCAGGATGTGCCGTCGCACGGCGTTCCCGATAAACCGGGATTAAAATATCACCTGCGATTGAATGGACAGTAAATGCGTTTGTCGTTCTTCCTAATTGTTCTCCTAATAAAACTGAATGCTGCGCAGGGCATGCCTGGATAGAAGATAAATAAAGGACCCTAATCTCCTTTCTTTGCAAAATTTGTCCCGCTCATTAGGAAGGCAAACTATACATCGTATGGAATTGCAAATTTCTCTATCCTGCTATGAATATATCATAAGGTTATGGCTTTGGGTTACTCCATGGCGGATGAAGTGTATTTAGCAAAGACAACCCCTTACGTACGGGGCATTTATATAAGCTTCGAGGTGCCCTTCGGAACACATCGAAGAACGGATATCACCATCGGAAAATACATTGCCAATTCATTCCAATTTCCCACATAAAAAAGCAAAACCAACCCTTTCGGGGAAAATTGTCCATCACTTTGCGTTCTTCCTCCATTCAATGATAACAAGATTGGTTGCATCTTTGTATTTTAAATAAATAACGATGTCAGCAATTGGAAGCAAAGTGGAGATCAAAAAATCTGAGCTTAAAGCATATCTTCTTAAAGGAATTACTTATCAAGCATATAAGCAGCAAATGGCTGAAGACCTGGCCTTGAACCCTGACATGAAAATGAAAGAATACATCCACCTAAATCAAAGAAGGATGCACAGGGTAGAACAAACGTATGTTATAAATGAAGCTTTAGTGGAACAATTGGAAACCCTGAAAAACAAAATGCATTGGCTTGTAATTACCGAACATTGGTGTGGTGATGCAGCACAATCTTTGGGGGTTCTTCATAAAATTGCCAGCAATAGCGATGGCAAAATTGATCTAAGGTTTGTATATCGTGATCAAAACAGTGAACTAATGAATGCTTACCTTACGAATGGTACAAAGTCAATACCTAAGCTCATTCAATTAGATGAACACTATAACGTAACAGGTATTTGGGGACCAAGACCAACGATCGCACAGGAACTTGTAAAAACGCTGAAAGCAGATCCTACAACGGCAGATAGTTATTCAACTGCTTTGCATAGTTGGTATGCCAAAGACAAACAAGTTTCGATGGAAAAAGAAATACTCAAATTGCTCCAAAGGGCTAATAACTCATGTACTAACTGCACAATATAAAAACCAAACAATGGAACAACGATTTCCCCTCCCTCCGTTTACAAAAGAGACTGCCATCCAGAAAATACAAATGGCTGAAGATGCATGGAATAGCAAGGACCCTGAAAGAATATCCAAAGCCTACACGCCCAATAGTGAATGGCGAAATAGAAATGAATTTATAAATGGCAGAGATGAGATCGTTTCTTTTCTGAAAACAAAATGGGAAAGAGAATTAAACTATACGCTGAAAAAAGAATACTGGGCTCATACAGACAACCGAATAGCAGTCCGGTTTGAGTATGAATACCACGACATGTCAGGACAATGGTTTCGGGCCTATGGCAATGAAAATTGGGAGTTTGATGAAAACGGTTTTATGGCAAAAAGATATGCCAGTATTAATGATATAAGTATTGATGAGACGGAAAGAAAGTTCAGGTAATAAAACAATCAAAATGGATAACAATAAAATTATAGCAAGCGATATCGCTACTAAGGAATCTGTATTCATACCTGATGAATGTGGCGATACGCTTTGGGATGCTGTATTGAAGCAGGAAGCAATGGTTTCAAGTATCCATGATTCAATACCCAGTAATAAATGATGTTGATTCAAAAAAAGGAACATTAACAAACAATGGAAATGGCTGAATAGGATTTCCTCAAGTACAAGTGAGTGACACAACGATGTTGAGAAAAGAACAACCTGTATAAAACCACCACAATCATTTTTACAAAATGCATTGAACATTGAAACGTCTTGCGGTCGATGAAACATATGTGAATAAAGAGGACCCATGCATTGAACCGATGCACGATGGCGACAAAAAATACAAACGATTATGGCGAAAAACTTTGCAGCACTTGCCTTTACTGATGGGGTAAAAGCCATACAGGAAAAATTAGGCAGCCGGCCCAATTATGCCCGGATGGAAAGTGAAACATACATAAATGGACTAACCGAGAACGAAGTTGACTTTATAGCGGAGCGGGATAGTTTCTATATGGCAAGCATTGGAGCAAATGATTTCCCCTATATACAACATCGCGGCGGCCCAAAAGGGTTTATAAAAGTATTGGATAAAGACAGGATTGGTTTTATTGATTTTAAAGGCAATATGCAATACATCTCGGTTGGTAATATTGGAACCAACAACAATGTTGCCTTAATAATGGTAGATTACCCATCAAGAGCCCGGCTAAAGATTTTGGCAAGAGCTGAAATAGTTGAATTAAGCGACGATCCTTCATTATTCCAATTGCTCGATTTGGCAGATTACAAATTTCGTCCGGAGCGCATGATGGTACTGCATATAGAGGCATATGACTGGAACTGTCCGCAACACATAACGCCAAGGTATACCCTCACCGATATTGAAGCTGCGTTTAGTAGTCAAAGAATCCAAATTGCAAAATTGGAAGCAGAGGTGAAAGATTTAAAAACAACAATAAAAGCGCTACAATAATATTTGTAACCCTTACTTTTAATCCACAAAAGCATAAACACTCATGTTAACCGAAACTTTAGTAACCCTATTTACAAGAGATCTCAATAAATTAAAGTCCGAAATCATGCTGTATAACAACGAACAGCATATTTGGTTGGTGCATGAAAACATAACAAATTCTGCGGGTAACCTCACTTTACATTTAGTTGGAAATATTAATCATTTTATTGGGAAAGTGCTGGGCAATGTAAACTATGAAAGACAAAGGGATCTAGAATTCTCATTAAAAGATGTTCCCCGAAACGAACTAATTGAAAAGATAGATGGAACGATTGCCATCGTTACCAAAGTGCTGCCATCACTAAATGATGAACAAATAAGTAGTGATTACCCGCTAATCGTATTTAAAGAAAAAATGTCTACAGAATATTTTTTGATACACCTGGCTACTCATTTAGGATATCATCTTGGGCAAATTAATTATCACAGAAGACTTTTGGATAAGTCATAAAAATAATTCTAACAAAAAAAGAAAATGAATAAGCAACTAAAACGAGTAGTAGTAACTGGCATGGGTGCCATAACACCATTGGGCAATTCGATTGATGAGTTTTGGAAAAACATAGTAGAAGGTCAAAGTGGTATTGATATGATAACAAGATTTGACACCACACATTTTAAAACAAAATTTGCAGCCGAGGTAAAAGGATTTCATGCAGCGGAATATTTTGAAAAAAATGAAGCCAGAAAATACGACTTATTTACACAGTACGCTGTAGCATCTGCTGAACAAGCGATCAAACATGCAGGAATTGATTTTGAAAAACTAAACAAAAATAAAATAGGCGTTATCTGGGGTTCTGGCAATGGTGGCATACAGACATTTCAAGACCAGGTGGAGGAATTTATAAAAGGCAACAAAGTGCCAAGGTTTAATCCTTACTTCATTCCAAAAATAATTGCTGATATTCCTTCCGGCGTTATATCTATTCGCCATGGACTAAGGGGATTGAACTTTTCTACTATTTCAGCTTGTGCTTCTTCTACAACCGCTATCATAGATGCTTACAACTATATAAGATTGGGGAAGGCGGATATGATCATTACAGGAGGTTCGGAGGCCGCCATAAATGAAACGGGTATCGGTGGTTTTAATGCAGCAAAAGCATTGTCAACCAATAACGAACATCCAACACAGTCGTCAAGACCATTTGATGTAAAGCGGGATGGATTTGTGATGGGGGAAGGTACCGGCGCATTGATCGTCGAAAGCCTGGATTCTGCTTTAGCAAGGGGTGCCAACATCATAGCCGAGATAGTAGGTGGTGGCATGGCAGCAGATGCCTATCACCTTACAGGAACACATCCTGATGGAGAAGGCGCTTACCTGGGTATGTTGGATGCACTGGAAGATGCCGAAATAGAGGCTTCAGCAATTGATTACATCAATGCGCATGCTACCTCTACCCCACTTGGCGATGAAAGTGAATTGAAAGCAATATGGAGAGTTTTTGGAGAAAATAAAAACCTGCATATCAGCGGAACAAAATCAATGACCGGACATTTGTTGGGTGCTGCCGGTGCAATTGAATCAATTATCAGCATGCTTGCTATTCAACACAGTATTGTTCCGCCTACTATTAGCACAACCGAGGTAGAGCCTGAATGGAAGGACAAACTTAATTTGACGATTGGCGCAGCTCATCCAAAACAAATTAATTACGCCATGAGCAATACTTTTGGTTTTGGAGGGCACATAGCTACCACTATTTATAAAAAATATTCAGGAGTCTAACATGAATAAAAATAAAGTTGACATTCTTGCCTTCGGCGCTCACCCTGACGACATAGAATGTGCGGCAGCCGGAGTTTTGCTCAAACATATTGAAATGGGAAAAACTGCTGCCATCATAGACATGTCAGCAGGCGAAATGGGTAGCCATGGAAACCCTACGCTTAGAAAATCAGAGTCAGAAGAAGCATCTAGAATTTTAGGTATCCGATTCAGAGCGCAATTATCACTCTCTGATGGTGGTATTGAAAATAATGAAGCCGCAAGATTATTAATTATTGAAGCCATTAGAAAATATCAGCCTGATATCATTTTAGCAAATGCTATTAAAGACAGGCATCCTGATCATGCCAATGCAGCCAAATTGGTTGCAGATGCATCGTTTCTTTCTGGCCTAAAAAAGAAAATTACATTTGAAAACGGGATTTTGCAAAATGCATGGAACCGAAAGTTGTTTACCATTACATACAAGACTATTACATAAAACCGGATTTTGTAATTGACATTACCAATCAAATGGAACAAAAGAAAAATGCCATCCTTGCTTATAAATCTCAGTTTGTTGATCCCGAAGATAAAGGTGCCAATTCATCGCCTGGATTAATAGATCAGATAAAAAGTATGAACAGCATTTTTGGAAGGCCAATCAATGCGGCATTTGCAGAAAGTTTTACAGTTAACCGATACATTGGCGTTTCAAACTTTTTTGATTTAGTTTAAACATTCATTTTCAAACATGCTCAATCAATCAACTTTTACGTTAGTCAATCCTCTCAATGGGAACTTAGCATTTAAGATTTTTTCGTTTGCTGACAATAGTAGCTTTGACCACATTCAACGAAATAATTATTACGCACTTATTTGGATTAAAAAAGGAAACGGAAATGCGAAAGCAGATTTTGCTGATTATGAATTTGAAGAAAATAGCCTGTTTGCTTTTGCACCTTATCAGCCATTCATGATAACTGAAAAAGAGCCAATCAGTGGCATTGCCATCTATTTCCATCCCGACTTTTTCTGTATATACAAACACCACAAAGAAGTATCCTGCAATGGTGTATTGTACAACAACGTTTACAAGCCCCCTTTTGTAAGTGTTGATAATTCCTCAGCAGCTACTTTTGCTATGCTGAGCGAACAAATACAAACAGAAATGCAAAATACCGAGTTGGCGCAGTATGAATTATTGGTTTCTTATTTGAAAATATTCTTGATTACTGGTGCCCGGTTGAAAACAGCCCAACACTCAACAACCAGCGACCTATCCCCCGAAAACAAAGAACCTTTTATTCTTCAAAAACTAAAAGATGCTATTGAAGAAAACTTTAAGAAAAAACATGCGCCTGCTGACTATGCAGACATACTATTCATTACACCAAAGGCGTTGGCCAAAATAACAAAATCACATTTTAATAAAACGCTGAGTAGTATGATCAATGAAAGAATAATTATTGAAGCAAAAAGAGAATTGTACCTGACCGATAAAACGGTTAAGGAAATCGCCTACGAATTAGGATATGAAGATGAATATTACTTCAGCAGGTTTTTCAAGGTCAATGCAGATGTATCTCCTCAATTGTATAGGGAGACAGTTGGCTATGCAAAGGCTTTATCGTAATGTTTTTAGAACTATAGCATTCATTGGATGCGCATAATCTGACCAAAGTCTAAATGGTTTTCATCCTTTTAAAAAATAATGCGTTCTATATTTTCAAATAAGAACTCAAAGAAGTTTACTTCAACTAAGCAATAACTGCGATAAATAGGTAGTCAATAAAGACAGACAAATCTATAATCCTACATACTGAGTGTTTACTTTTAAACCAGCAATAGTTTCAAAATATACTTACTTTTGAGAATAAGTTGAAGCAAACAATTCTTAATATTTAAAATTAAAACGATTGCCGCTAAATTTTTTTATGAAAAATATTACACTCACCATTACTGCTCTTCTGTTGATATTTACAATAGGATGTAATACAGCTACACAAGAAACAAACAACCATTCTGACAAAGCATTTGAAACATTTGAAAATGTATTCCTGGATGCCTATTGGCAACAATATCCCAATCTGGGTATTTATGCAGGTTATGGAAAATATTATGACAAATTAGTAGTGCCCAATAGTGCGGCATTTGCAGCTAACATAGCATTCTCTATAAAATGGTTGGACTCTTGCAATACCATAGATTACAAATCACTTAGTGAAAACAATAAAATCAGCTTCAACATTATTCAGAACCAATTAAAAAGCGATGTTTGGTACACCTCCGTTTTTAAACAACAGGAATGGGATGCAAGTATCTACAATATTAGCGGAGCTTGTGATTATATCATTAATCAGCCCTATGCACCACTAAATGAAAGATTAAAATTATTGACAGGCTACTTGGGCAACTCTGATGAATATTATAAAGCTGCTTTCTTAAACCTTAACAATCCTACCAAAGAACATACAGCACTATCCATTAAGCAAAACACTGGAGGTCTTGATGTATTTGGCACTTCGTTGTCAGATTCAATAAAAGCATCTACTTTAACGGAGGCTGAAAAAACAAGTTTACAGCAAAATATAGCCAAAGCAACCAATGCCATGAAGGGTTTTGCGACTTCGTTGGAGGGTTTGATGAATAATAAAAACGTTACTTTCAGAAATTTCAGGATTGGCAAAAAGTTGTTCGCAGAAAAATTTCTGTATGACATAGCAGCTGACCTAACACCTGAACAAGTCTATGAAAAAGCTGTAGCTGCTAAACAAATGTATCATCAGAAAATGTTTACAATGGCAGACAAGGTATGGGTAAAATATTATGGCACCCAAACAAAGCCGGGTGATAGTTTGCAGCTTGTTCAATTGGTACTAAACAAAATACAATTGCAACATGCGAAACCTGCAGATTTTTTCAACTCTATTTGTAGTCAGGTTACGGAGCTAAAGAAATTCATACTGCAAAAAGATTTGTTTGATTTTGATACCAATGCAGCGCCAATAAAAGTTAGATATATGCCGGTGTACGCAAGGGGTGTAAGTTCGGCAAGTGCAGATTTTATTCCTCCTTATCAAAAGCAAGGAACCACCTTTTACAATATTGACGACCTTACGCTTTATACACCAGAAAATGCGGAGAGTGTATTGAGAGAAGACAATTATTATTCCAGTGAGTTATTATCCATACACGAAGCCGTACCGGGCCATTGTATGCAAGGTATTTACAACAATAAAAAATCAACCGACGTACTTCGTGCTGTTTTCCAAAACGGAGCCATGATAGAAGGTTGGGCAGTGTATACGGAAGCTATGATGGTTGAAAATGGCTGGGGCAATCATTCTCCGGAAATTGAGTTGGCATTAGGGACATGGAGGTTAAGAGAACTGGCCAATGTGATTATAGATTATGATATTCAATGCCAGAATAAATCAGAAGCAGCAATAAGAAACTTCCTGATCAAGGAGTGTTTTCAAACAACAGGCCAGGTAAATGAGAAATACCATAGAGCGACTGTATCGCAAGTGCAACTTTGCTCCTACTTTACCGGTGCAACAGCTATACAAGATTTAAGAGAGGAATACAAAAAGAAAATGGGAGACAAGTATAGTTTGAAAGAATTTCACGAAAAGTTTTTAAGCTTTGGAAGCTCCCCTGTGAAATACATAAGAGAAAGAATGTTACAATAATTTGGATACGTAAAAGCTATTAGTAGTATTTAAAAAGCTGATTGATTTGCACTATTTTTAGTGAGGAAATTTTTCTCTGAAATATCCATAAACCCAGGTGCCAAAAACAGCACTTGCAATCATAACAAAAACAACTGTAAACCCTGCTCCTACCTGTGCAAACATAGGGCCAGGGCAAGCACCTGTCATTGCCCAACCAAAGCCGAAAATAAGTCCGCCTATTATCTGCCCCTTATTAAACTTCTTTGGATGAAAATGTATTTCCTCCGAATGAATAGTTTTTAATTTCAATTGCTTAATAATCCATACAGAAATGGCACCAACTACGACTGCTGTTCCAATCACTCCATACATGTGAAAGCTTTGCGCCCTGAACATTTCCTGAATCCTGAACCATGAAATAACCTCCCCTTTCACCAATACTATTCCAAACAAAATTCCCATTGCCAGGTATTTGAAATTATACCACCATGGATGCTGCAATGCTGTATCGTTTAAACAGATCGTATCAAGCGATCTTACTTCATAGTCAGTACTATCATGTGAAGTTTCAACTTTAATATCCTGATTAGATAGTTGTTCTACTTTTTTTGTGTCTTTAATGTTCATGTTTGCTTATAGATGTAGGATGAATGGAAGTAGAAGATTTGCCATTATAAAACCACCAACCATAAATGAGATGGTCGCTATTAATGATGGCCATTGAAGATTGCTCAATCCCATGATGGAATGACCACTGGTACAACCACCCGCATATCGGGTTCCAAAACCAACCAGAAAACCTCCTACAATCATTATGACAAACCCTCTGAGTGTAAGCAAACTATGCCAATTAAATAATTCTGCCGGTGCCAATGATGATGTATTGTTGATGCCATAAGTTTTCAATTCTGCTATGAGGGATGGGTTAACTACGGGAGGATTGGGATTGGAAAATACAGTAGCTGAAATTACGCTTCCGATCATTATTCCGACAATGAAAAACAAATTCCACATCTCTTTTTTCCAATCATATGTAAAGAACTTAATGTTGGCTGGAAAACAAGCTGCGCAGATATGCCGTAAATTAGCAGAAATACCAAAATGTTTATTGCCTAAAAGCAATAAAAAAGGCACCATTAATCCAATAATAATGCCTGCCATATACCATGTCCAAGGTTGTTTCAATAATTCAATCATGTTGTTTTGAAGTATTATTTTTTCTTTGAAAAACTGAAATGACTAACGCTCCTATTATTGAAAAATAAATAGTACTCACTATTGGGTTAGATGTTATGGCACATGTGCCTGAAGAACAACCAACAAATTTCCAATATAAAAATCCTGCTATTGCCCCTAAAAATGCACCTATAAAATACAGCCTATTTCTTTGGACCCACTTCTTCATAACTTATGTCTTCGTTTTTGTTAATTTCTGCATTGGTTTTAACAGCACAACCACCAACACCGCAACAACTTACATTTGCAAGTGCTATACCGCTAAACACTATCCCCAAAATAATAAGAACAGAATCTTTGGCAAATACTCCTTGCAGGATAATAATACAACCAACAACTATTCTTACTACCCTCATAACATTCCAACCGTACAATATTGTTTTCATGGTTATTGAATTTTATTTTGCAAACTTCTCCATCCACCTCCATTATACACTTCAAGTCCGGCAGATTGCAATATTGATTTTGCCATGCTACTTCTTCCTCCACTTTGACATACTGTGATGATGGGTTTATTCAATTGCTTTAGGTTTTGAACGTCATTTTTTAGACTATTCAAAGGAATATTTTTTGAACCTGAAATGTGGCCGGACTTATATTCCATCAATGTTCTTACATCTACTACCAAAGCACCTTGCTTTACCAATAATGCCAAGTCTACCGAAGGCTTAAAAAAGTTTTTAAAAAAAGTTATCATAACTACTTATTATTTTGTTTTAGGTTATCAATTCCACCTCCATTGATTACATCCGGAATGCCATTTTGCTTTAAAAAAGTAACAGCCATTCCGCTACGGTTGCCACTTCTGCAATAAAGCATTATGGGCTTGGGTAGTTGATTTATTTGATTTAAATGATTCGAAATCTGATCAAGCGGAATGTTGATTGCATTTGGCAAATGGTCTTCTGCAAACTCCTGGGGTGTGCGTACATCGATAGCAGATGAAAAATGGAAATTACTGTTCATAAGAATAAATTATTCCGCAAAAATGAACAGAATAACTCAGGTTAGATGTGACATATGTTACATGACAAAACCAATATGATACTTTTGCAAAAGATTCTGAATAATGATACTCCTGGCCTATTAACCATTCATTTTACTTAATCCATTCTATTGCATTTCGGTGAATGACCACCCTATTTCTCGCTTCCATCTTTTTCAATAACCTGCTAATCACCTCTCTAGAAGAATTGAGGTCGTTTGCAATTTCTTGATGGGTTATTTTTAGGGTAGTACCTAATTTTTCAACTTGCTTATTTAGATAGTTTTCAAGTCGCTCATCCATATTAGAAAAAGCGATTGCATCTATTGTTTTCAGTAACTCTTCGAATCTACTGCGATACGATAAAATTACAAATTGATACCAGCTTTTGTATTTGCTCATCCAGAGGTCCATCAGGTCTAGCGGAATAGTAAGTATGGTAGCATCTGTCAGTGCTTTAGCAGACATTTCACTGGTATTATGCCTGATGGCACAAATTAAAGACATGGAGCATGCCTCTCCCCCTTGTAAATAATAAAGAAAATATTCTTTTCCTTCATCATCTTCCCTGTACAGTTTTACCAATCCATCTAATATAAGCATAGTTGACCTGATTGTTTGTCCAACCCGCAGTAAGGAGTCGCCAGCCTTTACTTCCTTGATAGTGGCATTATTCCAGATATCCTCATACAAAGGTTCTTCAAGGTTAGGGAAGATCACCCTTAGCTTTTCAATTGTCAAAATACCTAAATTAAAAAGTTTACTTATGGCTTACGATCATATAAGCAGCACCCGGGCAGTTTTTTATAGACTTTATCATCAGCTTTATACTTTTCTGTATCATGGCCAACAGCTGCTACTCTCTTTTGAATGTCTTCGTTGGTAATCTTAGTTGGGTCATAGGTAACCACCAATATTTTTGTTTCATCATCCCACGCAGCAGTTGTTATTCCCTCATGTTTCAATGACTTTTCGATACGACTTTTGCACATTCCACATTCACCGTAAACTTTTATACTATCAGTTTTTTGCTGGTTTTCCTGAGCAAAAAGATTAGAAGTAAGCAAAGCGAAACTTACCAATAACAATAATTTTAGCGATTTCATATTATTTCATTTAGTGTGAAAGACAATTATCTCACGAAAATAAGCACGAAAACCATTATGGATATGCTAAAAATTGAATCAATGCTACAGGAAGGATAGTTCCGCCAATGAACTATATACTCAAAAATTGACATCTCCGCAATTCGTTGTCTAAAATAATGTATCTAGCAATCATCTATTATTTTACTATGAACCATTCCAAATTCTAAAATAGCTATACAAAAAATCAATATATTTTTTGCCAATATGACAATGTAAGTCCGAAAAATAAAAAACCCTTGCAAAGTATCACTAAGCAAGGGTTAAATAAACTTTTCTGGCGGAGAGCTAGGGATTCGAACCCCAGGACCTGTAACAGTCAACAGTTTTCAAGACTGCCGCAATCGACCACTCTGCCAGCTCTCCGCTGCAAAAATAGGATTCGCGAACAATAAAAAAAATATTCTTCTAAAAACTTTAAAAATTGATTGAAAGCAAAGCATAAATATGAACTGGTTTCATGTGATTTCGGTAAGATTAATTCATTAAAAAGAAACATAGTTGCTTACATCTTCAGCTGTAATTGTTTTTCCTGAAAGAATTACAAGCCTTTCTACAACATTTCTTAATTCCCGGATATTTCCAGTCCAATTATAATTAGTTAGGGCTTCCATTGCTTTGCTATCCATTTCTTTTTTTGCCTGGCCATAATCTTCTGCAATGTCGCCTAGAAATTTATTTACAAGCAGGGGAATGTCAGTCCTTCTATCATTAAGTGATGGCACGTGTATAAGAATTACACCTAATCTGTGATACAAATCCAATCGAAAGTTTTTTTGCTCTACCTCTTTCATCAGATCTTTATTGGTGGCTGCCACAACTCTTACATCCACCAAAATTTCCTTTTCTCCACCTACTCTGGTAATTTTTCCTTCTTGCAATGCACGAAGCACTTTTGCCTGCGCACTTAAACTCATATCTCCTATTTCGTCCAGAAATAGCGTACCACCATTTGCCAATTCAAATTTTCCTATCCGCTGCTTGATGGCAGAAGTAAAAGAACCTTTCTCATGTCCAAACAATTCGCTTTCGATCAATTCACTGGGGATAGCCGCACAGTTTACTTCTACCAATTGCCCCTCTGTCCTGCTACTTTTCTCATGTATCCACCGCGCAACCAACTCCTTGCCGCTCCCATTTTCACCAGTAATCAACACCCGTGCATCAGTTGGTGCTACCTTATCAATGGTGTCCTTTATCTTTTTTATTCCGGCACTATCTCCTATCATCTCCTGCACCTTATTGACCCTTCTCTTAAGGGTTTTGGTTTCTTTTACCAACGTGTTCTTATCCGTAGCATTGCGTATAGTAATCAGCAACCGGTTAAGGTCGGGCGGTTTGGCAATAAAGTCAAATGCCCCTTTTTTAACCGCTTCAACCGCCGTTTCAATTGTACCATGACCGCTGATCATGATGATTGGAATGTCGGGATTGATTTCCTTTGCTTTACTCAAAAATTCAAGCCCATCAATCTTCGGCATTTTAATGTCACACAATACCACATCACAAAGTGAAGCCTGAAATTTCTTTAGCCCTTCTTCACCATCTGCAGCTTCTTCTACTTTATAACCTTCAAAGCCAAGTATTTCAACCAGCGTTTTACGAATTGCTTTTTCATCATCAATAACTAGAATAGTTGCCATAGCATTTTTTTAATGGGTGCTAAGATAAGGTGTTGTTCATTCCTGCAAAATTGAACCTGATTTATAGTGCTCAAAATGATAATAATTGCGTCAGAAAAATTGGCAAGTGGCAAGCAAAAATTCCCAAAAAATGGAATAAGTATGGTTCATCAAACGCGCCAAAGAACAATGTGCAATCAAAATTACCATTACAAACAATTGATTATCATATATTTAAACTCATTTTTCTGCATAAAGAAATTCACCAACTTTTTCTTTTTCAAACCCCTATCTTTGCCGCTCTAAAAAATTTTATAAAACCCTTATTTGTATGTTGAAAGGTTTAGTGACGTTCTTCGCCGCTTTATTAATACTGATATGTTTATATCAATTGAGCTTTACTTGGTTTGTTCGCAATCATGAAAGTGCGATGGAAGAAAGAGCGGATAAATGGGTGGCTGCTAATTATCAGAAGCCCGAGCAAAAATATTCAGACGCTGCCGTACAGGATCTGTACAGAGACACACTGAATACAGTAAAAAGAAATCGCCTGCAAAGATTGCTGGACAGTACCAAAAACGAGAAAATTGTTCTAGGTGTTGGTACCTATCAATATGCAAAAGAGCAGGAATTGATGTTGGGCCTTGACCTTCAAGGTGGCATGAATGTAACTATGGAAGTTGGCCTTGATGGTCTAATTAAATCGCTTTCCGGCTACAATGGAGATCCATCGTTTAATAAGGCATTACAACAAGCTACTGCAAGAAAAGCAAACAGTGGTGCAGATTACATCACTTTGTTTTCTGAAGAGTTTAAAAGCCTAAGCCCTGACGGAAAGCTTGCTACCATTTTTGCAGCTTCAAGTAATCGGAGAATAACCTATACTAGCAGTGATGCTGCAGTATTGGACTACATCAGAACCGAATCTAATGGAGCGATTAAAAACACTTATAACATCCTTCGTACACGTATAGACAAATTTGGTGTTGCCCAGCCTACCATCAACTTAGATGAGGCCAAAGGGACCATCAACATTGAACTAGCAGGGGTGACAGACCCAGAAAGAGTACGTAAATATCTACAATCTACCGCAAACCTTCAATTTTTTGAAGTGTATAATATTGGTGAAATTTATCCTTCTTATCAAAGTGCAGAAAAAGCATTAGCGGCTTACTTAAGCGGAACAGTTGATACAACAGCAGCTAAAGCAGCAGACACTAGTATTGCCAAAACTACAGTAGATACATCTTCAACCGGTAAGCTAAGTGATATTGACAGCGGAAAGGCAAATAAGACAGTTGCAAAAACCGGCAAAAATGAAAATCCAATCGGTGCCATTATGCAACTGATTCCCCCACAACAAGGGAAAAATGGTCAACAACAATTTTCTGCTGCTATCGGATATATTGATGGCAAAGACACCGGAATTCTAAATGGTTATTTCCAGTTAGAGGCTGTTAAATCAAAGTTCCCATCCAACCTTGCCCTTATGTTTGGAAAAGCAGAGTTGGGCAACGATGGTAAAACAACTACCATACTTCCCGTTTACGCTATAAAGGTGCTTGAAGGAAACGGTCCGATGGCTAAATTAGAAGGCGAACACGTAAGCGATGCAAGACAGGATTTTGATGAAAGAGGAAGAGTTGCTATCAAAATGAGCATGGACAAAGTTGGCGAAAGAATTTGGGCCAAAATGACCGGCGACAATATTGGTAAGCCTATAGCGATCGTAATGGATGGCATTGTGTACAGTGCTCCATTTGTGAATGGCGTTATCCCTAATGGTAATTCTGAAATTACCGGAAGTTATTCTGTAACTGAAGCACAGGATTTATCAGATATATTGAAGAGTGGTAAACTACCTGCACCCGCTAAAATTATTCAAGAGCAAGTTGTTGGACCTACACTTGGTCAGGATGCAGTACAAGGTGGAACAATGGCATTTGCTGTAGCCTTCCTTATCATTTTTGCATTGATGCTTATTTACTTCAATACGGCGGGATGGGTAGCTAACATTGCACTCATACTAAACTTGTTGTTTACCATTGGTATTCTTGCAGCATTGGGTGCTACACTTACTGCGGCGGGTATTGCGGGCCTTGTACTTACAATTGGTCTTGCGGTTGATACCAACGTTATCATATTTGAAAGAATTAAAGAAGAACTTACCAAAGGTAAAAATTACCAATTAGCCGTTGGCGACGGATACAAACGTTCTTATGCTCCTGTTTTGGATGCACACGTTACTACCTTGTTGACTGCTTGTATTTTGTTTTACTTTGGATTAGGCCCTGTTCTGGGTTTTGCGACTACTCAAATATTGGGTATTCTGCTTTCTCTATTCTGCGGTATCCTTGTTTCGAGATTGATTTCTGATTTTTACACAAACAAAAAACGTCACTTCAATTACTTTACAGGAATTAGCCGTAAAATATTTCAACATGCCTCGTTTAAATTCATCGAGTACAGAAAGATTGCTTATGGCATTTCTGTTGTTGTTTTGATTTTAGGTATTGCATCGTTCTTTCATGGTTTTGATGAAGGTGTTGAATTTAGCGGAGGACGTAGCTATACCGTTAAGTTTGATAAGCCAGTAAATGTTGATGAAATCCGCAACGAATTAAAAGTTGTTTATGGCGAATATCCGGTAATCAAAACAATTGGAACCAATTCTCAATTGAATATTACCACTTCGTACATGATCAAACAAACCGGAAACAATATTGATTCTTTAGTAGAATTAAAACTTTTCCAAGGTTTGAGTAAATCATTACCACAAGGACTTACTTACAGTGAATTTGATAAAAATTATAAGCAAAGTTCACAAACTGTATTACCAACGATCTCCGATGATTTGAAATCCGGAGCTAAAAAAGCAACCATTTTTGCCATCTTGGCAATTTGTTTGTACATCTTTATCCGTTTCCGAGATTGGAGATATTCTGTTGGTACCATTGTAGCCTTGTTGCACGACGTATTTGTTACCTTATTTGTATTTAGTTTCCTAAAAGATTTCGTTCCATTCCCTCTAGAAATTGATCAGCACTTTATTGCTGCTATATTAACAGTAATTGGTTTCTCTATGAATGATACGGTAATCGTATTTGACCGTATTCGTGAAGACAGCCGACTAATGAAGAATACAGATAAAGGAACCATCATTAACAAAGCCATCAACGAAACATTGAGCAGAACGATCATGACATCTTTAACGGTATTCCTCGTTATCCTTTGTCTGTTTATTTTTGGTGGTGAAGTTACACGCGGATTTGCATTTGCGATGTTGATTGGTGTAATTACCGGTACCTATTCTTCTATATTTGTTGCTGCACCTATCCTGATGGATTTTGCTAAAAACAAACCTTTGGGAAAAGCTGATACTACCAGCGTTGCTCCTTCTGCAACAGCTAAGAAAACAGTTGCCCAAGCATAATTATTTTGAAGAAAATTTATTAAAAAAGCCACCCAAAATTGGGTGGCTTTTTTATTGTTTTCATTGTAAAAAGTAATGAACTCGG
>JANPHE010000028.1:0-13221 GCA_031424295.1 Segetibacter sp.
CTTTCGATAATCAAAAGAGATCAATTTTAATGTTCTACAACTAACTGAATACTTTTTGTCCCGGTTAGATGTTTGATTGTTACAACGTATATCCCAGAAGAAAAACCAGCTACAGGCAATACAAGTGCACTTCTGTTTACAGTGTTTGTTTGCCAAAGTACCTTACCTTCTGTAGTACTGATTGAAACAGTATAATTGGAAATTCCACTCACCTGTAATACTGCTTTGTTTTTTGCAGGATTTGGATAAACTGAAGCTTTCCATTTTTCAATTGCAACAGATTTAGCAATAGGTAAACTTACAGATCTAGCAAGCGTTGTCGGCGTTGTAAATTCAACCAATGCACTATAACTGCTCGTATCCAAAGGACTTGTTGTACAAACAGTTTGTACTTGCCATTCATAAACGGTACCTGATAACAAACCTGTAATGTTTACAAATGAGTCAACGGTTGTGGCAGTTGTAAATGGTACCGTATTCTTGGCCCTGTATTGCATTTGAAATCCTCCAAAACATGCAGGTTTTCTCCAGAATACAGTAGCTGTAGTACTTGTAAGTGCAGTGTTACCGAGCGCTGTAGGAACAGGGCAAGTACTGTTAATAGTAATTACTGCTGTATCGCTACAACCATTGGCATTAATACCGATTAAAGTATAAACACCTGCGCCAACTGTATCAGGATTTGTAGTACTCCATTGTTGTACAGGGAAAGCAGTAAGGTTGTACACATCCCTAATACTTCTAGTACCACCTGAACATACCAATACTGTTGTATCGTTGCCTATTTTTGGTTTTGGATAGTCCACAACATTAATATATGCGGTATCCTTACATCCACGAGTATTTGAAACAATTATACGATACTTACCAGGTGTAACAACACTATCAGCACGAATACCATTCCAATTTACATTAAGACCAGTAAGATTGTATAATAATGTAAGGTTAAACGCAGCACCAGGACACTTGAAAACCTTTTTATCACTTCCAAGATTTGGCCTGGATATGCTAACTGTATTAATGCTAATGGACGACGTTATAACAGGATTGCTTGATACAATTCTAACTTTATAACCAGAACCATTTAGCATAGGATAAGGTAACAATACTGGAATGGTTATGAAAGTTCCGGTGGTTACCATACTTGCAGCAATACTTCCAATGTTTACTGGACTGGCAAAACTACCTGCTGAACTGCTGATTTGGGCTGTAAAAGTGTTCGACCCGTTATAAACCCCTAATACTTTTCCAGTAACGTTAGAAGCGCTGGCAGGACATGGATTAATGTTTGCGATTCTTACGCTATCGATAGATACTGCAAATACATTGATCAATCTAGAACCAGCATCTCCCACACACCCAAATTTACTAGTCTCAACAACAACAATCTTTCTTGCTGAAGCAACTTGGCTCCATGTAAAGTTTGCAGTATTTTGACTTGGGGATACTGTTGCGTTGTCGCCTGACCATTTCCAAGTACTACCACCAACAGATGCAACTGAATACAAGTTGGAGGAATTAACATTAACGTTACTATCCCCTGTAATATCCGAAGCAAAAGGCCTGTTATTGATAGCCAAAGAATCGAAGCTAGCCAAACCTGTTATGGCAGGAGTTGTGCTAACTATTCTCATCCTGTAACTAACTCCAGAAGCTATATGAGATGGAAGTTGGCAAGAAATTATGCCAGAAGCTGTTGAAGTTAATGTTCCTAATTCTGTTGGGGAAGCAAAACTTCCGTTTTTATCGCTTAGTTGCGCTTTAAAAATATTGCCTGAGGTAAAGGTGCCTGTTTTATGGTAGCTTAATAGGAAGGACTCTCCTGAGCACATACCTCTTTTTGTGAACTTAGAGATAACTATTGCTGGTGCTGCTGGTACAATACCTATGCGGAAAGTGTCTATATTGGTTAGCGACCATTTACCTGTGTTTGACCTTGTCCGCAAATAAAAGGTATGGGTACCTTTGGTTAATCCTGTTATGTTCATTTGGAAAGTAGAATCTCTCCATTTGTCTGCAGGGTTCATCACTACCTGAATACCTTTTCCAAAACCCGGATCATTATCTATAAAATATTCTACCTGAGCAAGTGCAGTATCGGCAGGTGGGTCATATTTATAGAATAAAACAGAATTAGGGTGGCTCCATTTGTTGAAACCATTTTTACTGCGTATGTACAATCTGTGAATACCGGAACTTACACTGTTAATCGGTAATGTAAATTCTGTATTGACAAGATTTTTTGCAGGCGAAATACTCACTTGCGTTGCTTTTCCAAATCCCGGGTCAGTGTCAACAAAGTATTCTACCTGTGTAATCGTAGTATCCGTCTGAGGAATAATATACTTATAAAACAATTGACTGTTGGTTAAACTCCACCTTTTAAAACCGTTCCTTGTACGAATGTACAATCTGTGAAAACCCTCATTAAGAGTGGATAGCGGTAAGCTAAATGAGGCATTAGCTATGTTTTTTGCAGGAGAGATAGTAATCGCCGTAGCTTTTCCATGGCCGGGGTCATTGTCTACAAAGTACTCTGCCTGCACAATAGTGGTATCAGACACACCAACTACCATTTTGTAGAACAAGTAACTGCTGGCATGGCTCCATGTCCCACTACCATTTCTTGTACGAAGGTAGAGCCTATGAAACCCTTCAGCTACACTCGTTAATGGAAGCGTGAAGGAAGCATCGCTTACATCAAAACTAGAAGTAATGTTTATTGATTTACCCTTTCCATGTCCGGGATCGGTATCAACAAAGTATTCAGCACTTGTTATTTTTGTCAACGATGAGGAAGCAGGCAATTTGTAGATAATTGTACTACTGGTATGACTCCATCGTCCGTCATACGTTCTCATATATACACGGTGAAAGCCATCAGACAAACTGGACAACGAAACCGTAATAGGAACATTCTTGATATTAGTTGATGGTATAGGTATTGTAATTGGTGTTGCTCTACCCCTACCAGGATCTGTATCAAGAAAATACTCGGCTTGCGTTACAGTATTTTGTCCCTCCGCTTTCCATAGTGTACACATAAGTGTAAACAATATGAATATTTTCTTCATAATAGAAGTTTTTAATTACCCCCTTTATCAGGGGTAACGGAGGTTAATTAATTATTGCTTTTTGAACTAAACTTAATAATTACGCTGCTGCCAGTTTGCGTAGATTGAGGAATGGTGATATCGTAAATAGTAGGAATTGGAGGAATACCACTTGGTATATAAGGCGCAGTGCCTGCATAAGCGCCAATTGCTGTATTGCTCGGACCAGCGGTCTTAGCAGGCGAACCTGTACTCAGCATGAAATACTGATCGTTATTGGCAGTGTAGTTATTATTTACAAAAACAGCATTGTTTGCCATACCGATGTTGTTTTGGTTACCATTGGTAGTATAAGGTAAGCCGCTAAAACCACACAAGTTGTACTTAAACAGAACATTGGAATAATTAGAAATCGAACCGGAAGTTCCTGAAATGATATTCTTTTCAAAATTGAAAGCACTTCCGGCAAAGGCTAAATTCTGACCTCCATAGGTATTAAATACATTGTATTCCATCAGTCCATTATCGGCTGCACCCATACTAAAGCCATACAGAAAGATATTATTCGCAATTCTAACATTCGTTGCCGCATATCCATAATAGTTATAAACTTGAGTAATCCAGTTTTGGGTTATATTAATATTGTTTACAACTGTAGTCCAAAAATATAAGGTTCCTATATTACATCTTGATACGGAGAAATTACTTCCCGTTACGGTAAGATAATCTATGGTAAGGCCCATAATTCTGACATTATTTGCAGAAGTAGCACTTATGTAACTGACTTTAGCCGGACTAAGATTGTATTGAACAGGAGATGCCCAGTTAGACAAAAAATATCCTGGGCCAATAATCACTAGTGTTTTACTAATGTCCGATACGTTGTCATAAGGTGCCGAACTTGCTTCCACATAAATAGTGTCGCCATTGCTAACCAATGCAGATGCAATAGCTGCGTTTATCTGCGTAAAATTTGCACTGATACCTGCGCTGTTATTTACACGCCATATTTTGGCAAAAGAACTGTAACTAACAATTAATAATCCGAAGCTGAGTAATAAAAATTTAGATTTCATTTTGTTTGATTTTATGGTTAATTAAAAGATTGAAATTATAAAAAATATATTAAAAAAGTCATTTATGATCATGCTCCATATATTTAAACTCTTCACGAAACCAATTTGACGGCCCTCAAAAGGTGACCACTATTCCTGATGTAAAGTTGTGTAAAATGCTAATGCCATTATATACCCACTAGCACGTATTTTTCATTATGGTGTAGAAAAAGGTTTCAATGATAAAGCTAAGGAAAACCAATTCAAAAGACAAAATATAAATAATGAAACAGCTAGTTACTAATTGAATAATAAAAATCGAGTTTCGAAACTAATATTGAAAAAACCCAAACTAAACAATGTATTGAATATTAAAATTATAGATATTCACGGGCTTAATTAATCCATTTTCAAAAAAGATAAATTAAGAAGAAGATATTTTCATTAGCCTTTTTAATGTACTAAAGACAAGCATAGCTATAACAGCACCTATAAATGCTATTCCCATATCTTTTTGTGCGTCCCAAATATCACCCTGTGTTCCCAGATAAGCTATGCCTTCAGATGGAAAGAAAATGTCTGCTACCAACCATTCAATTAATTCATAGGCAGCACTAAAAGACAATGTAATTTCAACAGGCAAGACCCAGCAAACCCAATTGGGCCATTTAAAATGATTTGCAAAATAATCACGCATCGGATAGGTAATTAACAATCCAAAGCTGCAATGAACGATCCTGTCGTAAGGATTGCGTTCCAGATGAAAGAAATCTTTTAGCCAATAACCAAACGGATTTTCAGCATAGGTATATTCGGCACCATAAATATGCAACAAAATGTAAACAAAAAACAGTGTATAACTGAGATCGCTGAATGTAAACTTTCGGTAAGTAAAAATCGCTAATGAAACAAAAAGCGCTGTCAGCGTGTTCTCTGTAAACCAATTGGCTTTATCTGTGGTATTGACAAAAGTTACTGCCCAACAAATGAAAAACACCAATAAATAAATCTTCAATAGCAAATGTTGGGAAAAGCTTTTTCGAAAATCTGTACTTGCAGTTGTAAAGGTCATGGCAATAGTTTGCCCGAAACTAATGATTCCTACTTTAATTTTTTAATCAGGGGCTTTGATTGTTTATTTTCTTTTTAATATCAATGCAATAATAATCTAAGACAGCAATGCTACAGGACGTATTTCTGCACACAATATTAAAGTTAAAAAATGGTGCTTGTTTAAATAGCTATTAGCATCTCATGCTTTAACAAAAACTTTGGCATAAGGTATTAATCCTTTGGCACAATAATTCCTCTGAGTAACGAAGAGCGTTTATAAAACCCGTTCAACAACCTTTTATGAAAACACCATTTTTACTTACAAGCTTCCTTACATTATCCGGATTTGTTTCTGCCCAAATGAGTCCTTCCTTTGGCATAAAGGCAGGTGTAGTTTCATCAACCATAAAAGGCGATGCTACAAAAAGCTTAGAGAGCCTGCTTAATTTTACCAATGGAAGGATAACAAGTTCCAATCGGACCAGTTACTATGCGGGGATCTATGCAACCATTCCAATTTCTAATGCTGTATCAGTAGAGCCCTCCATAAATTATGCACAAAAAGGTTACCTACTGAATGGGGCACTCAATGTAAAAGGAGCAGCATTCTTAGGCATTAATGCAACTGCACATTTAGATTTGCAGTACATTGAAATGCCCGTAGTATTGAATGCCAATGTAAGTGGCTTGCATTTCTTTGCAGGACCACAAATATCCTACCTTATCAATTCAAACTTAAAAACTACAGCAGGTGCACTTGGCTTCAATTTGATTAATAGTCAACTAGATGCCACACAACAATTCAGCAGATGGGAAACAAGCTTAACGGGTGGTGTAGAAGTACAGTTAAGCAAAAAGATGAACATCATTGCCTCTTACGATCATGGTTTAACGAAAATAGACACCAACAAAAACTTAGATGCATACAACCGAGCATACAAAGTAGGTATAGGCATTAAATTGTAATATCCAAAAAAAATAATAGCAGGTAGTTTATGTTACTCCTGCTATTATTTTTCTTATTTACAATTTAAATTCCAGATTGAATTTAGACCGGTTTTTACTCATCAAATTCAATCGTTTTTAAATTATCATCCGGAATTCTATCAATCAAATAACTATAGGGATCTATACCAGCCTGGTATGGTTTTTCTTTAACTTTAAAAACAAAAACATTGTCCTTCTTAGTCAATTTCAATCTTTGCAAATACAGGGGCTTACCAACATTCTGTTTATTGGGTGATTTAGCAAAACAACCAATATCTACATAATCAGCAATGGGGATAGATTTTTCTTTACCCAACGAATCTGCCCTGAATTTTTCTGAAGTACAAGTAACGGTCACTTCATATTCTGCACCTACTTTCTTTGAAGTTGTCTTAACCACTCTATTGGAGAACAAGGTGATATTCTCCATCAGATCATCAATAAGGTACTGCAAACTATCCGGTGTAGCCTTTCTAAATGCCCGGATAGCAGATAGTGAAGTGGCATAAGGAGGTTGTTTATATGCAAATGAATCCAGTAAGGAACGAAGCCCTTCATTCACTTTATTTTCACCAATCATTTCTTTCAGGTAATACATAGCTACGCTTGCCTTTTGATAATGGATATAACCCTGGTGTTCAGTTTTAAACAAAGGTCGCTCTGCTTCAAATTCTGAGCTTCTTCCACGTAGGTACCCATCCATTTCATACTTAAGAAATTTTTTCATCTTATCCTTTCCATACTCCTTTTCTAAAACCATCAAAGCAGAATATTGGGCAAACCCTTCGCTCATCCATTCGCTCCCCTGCATATCTGCTCCACAAAGCTGGTGCGCCCAATATTGGTGGCCCATTTCATGAGCTACTACATAAAAAACCTGATCTATATCCTCTTTGGTTACATTTCTAAGATCTGAAATAAAACCAATGCTTTCGCTATAAGGCATGGTACCGGGAAAAGCCTGCGCAAAACCCGCGTATCTTGGAAACTCAATAATCCTGCATTGCTTGTGATAGTATTTACCGAAATTTTTTGTGTAATAAGCCAAAGACTTCTGCATGCTATTGAGCATATTTGGCACATTGTAATTGTGCTCCTTTATGTAATAAACTTCCAGGTCTATACCGTTCCATTTTTTCCTTGCAACTTCATACCTTGCTGAAATAAATGAGTAGAAATCCAGCGATTGCTGATCCAGTTTGTAATTGAAATATTTTTTACCATTTGCTGTCCAGGATTTCAATAAACTACCTGGTGCAATAGCAATCTGATCAGGGGCAGTACTAATAGTAGTGTTCACTTCTACCCAATCCGCATCATGACTAATATAGGTATTAGCCCTGGTCATCGTATCGTTTTCATCTAACTTATCCATGCGAATACGCTTAGGCAATTTCAACTTGATCCGCTTGTTCTTGTCTTGAATTTCGTAACCAGACGTGTAACCGAAAATGGGAACTATATCACTATTGTTAAAGAAAGTTCCGTTTTGTGTTAGCTGGGTAAAGCTTACTTCGTTTTCAAAACCTTTTGTTGTTCTGGATACATCAAATTTAATTAAAACTGAATCTTGCGGCTGCAATGGAGAAGCCAACGTATACATCCTATAGTTTAATCTGTTATCATTCAATTTTAGTTTACTTCCTTTTATAGTAATAAGCACAGAATCTGGAATCTGCGGCATTGTAAAATGCAATTCGCTGATGGGTTGATCAGATAAATTTCTTGCCCAGGCCTCTACACTTGCATTCATGCTTCGTTGATAAGGCAAGACGTCTATTGTATAATTGTATTTGTAAAACCGAGGTTGTACCAAATGCTCAAACTTTTTATATTTCGTTTCATATTCTACTTGCTTGCTTTCTGAATCTTTTTCCGAATCATAGATATTAAGCACTTTGGTATTGTAATAAACAAAACTGCAACATCCAATGAAGATAAAAGCACAAATGGCAATTGCCCATTTATTCTTAGCTAATAATTTTGAAGCATTTCCCAACCTGTTTACAAACCCCGTTTCTTTTCCACGTACATAAAAACTAAAAATAACAAATCCAATTAGTATTGAAAACAAAAACCAATAAATATTGAACCATATCGTAGACAATACAAAAGGCCCAAAACCATTCATATCCGAATAAGTAACATTAGGTGTTGCACCAAACTTGACCATATTGGTACTAACCTTAAAAACATTCCAGATAAATGCATTTAGTATGGTAAATGCAATGAAAGCAAAATAGGCTATATACCTGTTATTGATCAAATAGTGAAAAAACAATGCAATTATAACCAAATAGGCAAAGGAAAGTAAATCAATTATTAGAAGTGATTTAGCATAAACATCTAATTGATAACGATGATAACCCAAAAAAGTCTGAGCAATAATGCCAATAAGAATTGTACTACACAAGATGAGTGCTATGGCAGCTATCATAGCCACAACTTTTGAGACAAATAAAAGCGATGTTTTGATTGGTGTAGAATCCTGTATCTCGTTTATTTTTGCATCCCGCTCCTTCCATACTAACACACCGGAATAAAAAGTAATGATGGCTATCAAGTACAAATAAAACGAACCCTTAATGCTATCTATAACTTCATACGTTACCGGATACTGATCGGTACCATAATTACCAGTAAAACTTGTAAGTGAAGTAACCAAATTGATTAGCCCAATCACAACAATGATGATGAATGTCGGATTTTTGACAATGGCTTTTGTTTCAAATTTTATGAGAAACCACAATGCGGAAAATGAAAATTTATTGGCAGCATTGGCCGAATATTCTTTCAATGAAATTGCTGTAACTGTATTATGCTCAATTACCGCCTTTTCCTTTTTCCCCTTTTTATTTTTAGTACTGAACGAAAACCTAAAATAGGAACCAACCAAAATTCCAAAACTAATACCTAGCCAAATCAACCTGTTCATCAGGAAAGCTCCTGTTAAGGGAACTGCATTCAGATTTTTCTCATCTACCGTCATGTATTTAGCAATGATACTCTCCGGACGAAAACCAAATGGATCTAAAATATTTGCCAACCATTCTTTTTCTATATCTCGAGTAAACCCTGAAGAAACAATATAAAAAACAAGGATCAACATAGCACCTACAAATGATACAATATTGCTTCTGAAGATAATAGCCAATGCATACAACAACACAGCAGCAATGATGGTATTGGGAATACCAAAAGCCAACAGCCCTTGTAGGTGTCCGTTCCAAATTACATCACCATATCTTTCAGGTTGGGCCCAGGGCATCAATGGACCAATTAAACCGCCTAATGAAACACCCAATAAAGGAATGACCGCAACAGATGTTGCCCCTATAAATTTTCCAAAATAATAATGGCTTTTTTTAATAGGCGAAGAGAAAACGAATTGATACATACCATGCGCAAAATCCCGATTTGCGGATGCATTCATAAATGCTGTTGTCATGAGCAAACAAATCAATGACATCACGCCATAATAAGTTTGAATGACATAAGGCGCATTTTTATGAACACTGCCAACACCTCCACCAATTGTCACGTTATCAGACGATACTGCCCCCATTACCAATAACGTAATGATTGAAAAAAATATCCAGGTCATTGGTGAGGTAAGCCAATATTTCCATTCGTGTTTTATAAATTTCCACATAAAATTTTGGTTGAGTTTGTTTACACCAGTTCGTTCATTTTTGCAAAAAATACATCTTCAAGGTTCTCCTCGGCTTTTGCAAAACCGTTGTCTAAATCCACATCAGAAAAGACATGAATCAGCGGCTTGCCACCAACTAATTTGCTGGAAATAATCTTGTAGTTATTTTGAAATTCCGCCAATGAACTTTTGTCAACTTTCCGTTCCCAAACTTTTCCTTTTATCTGGTGCAATGCATCATCTGTATTCCCACTAAACAATACTTTTCCTTTGTCCATAATGGCCATCTGTGTGCACAGTTCCCTTACATCCTGCACGATATGGGTGGAGAGAATGACAATGATATGTTCCCCTATCTCGCTCAGGATATTATAAAATCGATTTCTTTCACCAGGATCCAAACCCGCAGTTGGTTCATCTACAATTACTAATTTAGGACTCCCAATTAAGCATTGCGCTATACCAAATCGTTGGCGCATACCACCACTATAACTGCTTACTGCTTTTTTTCTATGCTCATAAAGATTTACCTTCTGCAACAACATGTTCACCATCTCCTTTCTTTCTTTTCCGTTGCTAAACCCTTTCAGCAAAGCAAGGTGATCAAGCAAGTCGGTAGCTGATGTTCGAGGATATACCCCAAACTCCTGTGGCAAATAACCCAGTACTTTACGTACAGCTTCCTTGTTGTTCAAAATATCAATATCACCTAAAGTAGCTGTTCCACTATCGGCATCCTGCAGCGTAGCCAACGTGCGCATCAGCGAAGATTTACCGGCACCATTTGGACCAAGCAGCCCAAACATCCCTTTATAAATGGTTAAGGATACATTGTCCAAAGCATGTACACCATTGCTATACTGCTTGTTTAAATTGTTGATGACTATTTGCATATTGTATCAATTATACGGTTATGATATTTTTTTATGAAAATAAAAGAAACTATGAACAAACCTAAAGAAACTAATGCTAATAATGCACCTTTTAAATTACGAAAACATATAAATGGCAAATAGTTGGTATGAACGGTGAGCGATTTTCGACAGTAGTTTATTAGTAACCATAACTTTCTCAACCCTTTGAAATTAAATAAAAAGCGGATGAAACGATTGCTTCATCCGCTTTAATATATCAATTCAAATGTACTATAATGGAATGTTTCCGTGCTTCTTTCTGGGTCTTTTTACCACTTTATTTTCCAACATGGCAAATGCTTTTATTAATTTTTTTCTGGTGTCTTTTGGCTCAATCACTTCATCAATAAAACCTCTTTCGGCGGCTTGATAGGGAGTTGCAAATTTCTCTGCATATTCAGCTTCTTTTTCCAGTAATTTCTTAGCAGGATCTGCGGCCTCTGAGATTTCTTTTTTAAAGATAATTTCACTGGCTCCTTTAGCACCCATCACTGCAATCTCTGCCGTAGGCCATGCATAGTTCATATCTGCACCAATGTGTTTGCTGTTCATTACATCATATGCGCCTCCGTAAGCTTTACGGGTGATAACCGTAACCCGAGGCACAGTAGCTTCACTCAG
This sequence comes from Segetibacter sp., assembly GCA_031424295.1. GTDB lineage: Bacteria > Bacteroidota > Bacteroidia > Chitinophagales > Chitinophagaceae > Segetibacter. Next base: position 11,336 of record JANPHE010000028.1, read on the forward strand.
TGCATACAATAGTTTTGCGCCATTGGTAATAATCCCATTCCATTCCTGATCGGTACCGGGCAAAAAGCCGGGCACATCAACCAATACCAGCAATGGAATATTGAAACAGTCGCAAAAACGGGTAAAACGGGCTCCTTTTTTAGAACTGTCAATGTCCAAGACGCCTGCAAGACTCATGGGCTGATTGGCAACAATACCAATGCTCCTGCCTGCTAACCGGGCAAAACCAACCACAATGTTATCAGCATAGTTTTTATGCACTTCAAAAAATGAATCCACATCGCAAATTCCATGTACAACATCTCGAATATCATAGGGATGGTTAGTACTTTCGGGCAGTATTTTTTCTAGCTGTTCCCTTGTTTCATCTACAAAAGTGTAAGGATCTTTCAGTACCACATCCTCGCAATTTTGCGGCATGTAACTCAACAGTTTTTTCACCTGGTCAATGCAGTCTTTATCGTTTACAGCTGTGAGATGCGTTACACCCGATTTGGTAGAATGTGTAGATGCACCGCCCAATTCTTCTGATGTAACCGTTTCATTGGTCACCGTTTTTACAACGTTTGGACCGGTTACAAACATATAGCTGGTATTCTCTACCATGATGGTAAAATCCGTCATGGCAGGAGAATAAACGGCACCGCCTGCGCACGGACCCATGATAGCTGATATTTGAGGAATAACACCAGATGATTGCACATTACGGTAAAAAATATCGGCATAACCTCCAAGCGAACGTACACCTTCCTGAATTCTTGCACCGCCGGAATCATTTAAACCAATCATAGGTGCACCACCTTTCATAGCCATGTCCATGATCTTGCAAATCTTTTCTGCGTGGGTTTCGGATAATGCCCCGCCAAAGACAGTAAAATCCTGTGCAAATACATATACCAACCTATCATTTACTGTCCCATATCCCGTAATCACACCATCTCCATAAAACTGATGATCTTCCATACCAAAGTCTTTGGTTCTGTGTATCACCAAAGCGCCTATTTCTTCAAACGATCCCGGGTCCATCAACAAATTAATACGCTCCCTTGCAGTCAATTTTCCCTTCTTATGTTGGGAATCAATCCGCACTTGCCCTCCGCCCAATTTCCCCTCTTCTATCTTCTGTTTTAGTTCTTCTATTTTAGATTTCATTTTCAAATAAATTAGTTCGCAATAATTATTCTTTCCTATTAAATAAGTATAAAGTTGAAATGATAAGCTATGATTTAAAAGAACAGCATATTCACAATCCAAACATCAAATATCATAAACCACACATCATACATCATAAATCACACATCAAACATCAGACATCTTCAAATCATACATCTTCACATCATACATCTAAGCAAGTCTCCGCTTCCAGCTTGTTGTTTTATGCCCTACCGGATTGAGTACATTCTGTTGTTGCTTCCAATACTTCAAAGCAATTAAAGCTGCGGCTTCAGCATTTTCTTTTTGCTTTTCTTTTATCAATTCCGGTGTATAAAAATTCTTCACAAAATGCGTATCAAAATGTCCGCTAACAAACGCATCGTGCTCAAAAACAAAAGTGCCAAAAGGAAGCGTGGTGGACAGCCCTTCAATTTTATAGTTTTTGATGGCCTCTTTCATTTTTTGAATAGCCTCTGTTCTATCCTTGCCATGGGCTACCAATTTGGCAATCATCGGATCGTAATAAATAGGAATAGGCATTCCCTCTTCATAACCATCGTCTACACGTATGCCATCACCTGTTGGTTTTACATATTTTTCCAATGTGCCAATGGAAGGCAAAAAGTTATTTAATGGATCTTCTGCATAAACCCTTAACTCTACTGCATGGCCATGAATGGTCAGATCTTCTTGCGTAAAACCCAATTGCTCTCCTCTGGCAATTTTTATCT
>JANPHE010000029.1:0-2379 GCA_031424295.1 Segetibacter sp.
TTTGGTCGCACCTATTTACAATACCTATTTCTGTGGTTCTCCAAATCCAATTAACTTATCAAGCCTTACAAGAGGGTACTATTATTTAAAAGTGTTCAACTATTATGCTAATGATTTTACTGCATATAGCATTGGTGCAACCTTTACGCAAGTAAATAAAGCAGCTATTAAATTGATCACAGCAGATACTTCTGCTCTATGTGATAGTACCAACAAAATATCCTTTAAATGTACCGGAAGCAGTAGCCCATATCGTGTTCAGCTATACCGCTTCAATTTACCGTACGGCACACCACTTATTGTAAATAACTCAAGAAATTTTATTTACAAAAATTTACCTCACGGAACTTACTATGCAACAGCATATGGAGATGGTGCTACAGGTACAGCATTTAGAAAAAGTCCGACTGTACAATTTATTCCAACCCCATCCAACAACAACACCACAAACATAAAGGCTACAGCTGCTACCGCAAATTGGACAGCTTTAAGTTGTGCAAGCTTTTACAGAATTCTTTATCGAAAAACTACAGACACTATTTGGAGAACCTCAGTCACCAATGGAAATACTTCATTCAGGGCTTTAACAGGCTTGGATCCCGCTACCAATTATATTTGGAAAGTTGCAGCAGCCGATTCATTGAATAATATAACAGGTTTAGGTGCCTATAGCCAAGAGATCAGTTTTACCACATTACCAGCAGTACCAGTAGCTAGATTTTCCGACGAAATTGAAAATGAAATCAAATCTGGTTCAAACGATTTATCTGTTTATCCCAATCCGGCAAAATCGTTCTTTACTATGCAATTCAAAACCACACAACCTACCACAAATGTGAATGCTACACTCAGAGATGTAAATGGAAAGATCGTTTGGATTATAAATACAAAATCCGCTTCCTTAAATGGGATGAAAGTAAACACTGAAAAATTAGCAACAGGTGTGTATATGCTGCAAATAATTGGTGCTGAAGGATTACTTCAAAATAAGAAAGTAGTAGTTACAAAATAGTAGCCGCTAATCATCATTTACAAAAAGCCCTCCTTTTATATGGGGGGCTTTTTGTTATTGATAGATTATAACCAAATCAATTTTGAGCTGAAATGAACATGCAGTAAAGAAAATAATAACTCCTGCTTCAACATTGTAAAACAGACCACAGGAATTGTAAGAAAAAAACTTAGCGTAATCCAATAATCATAAATGTCAATGTTTGCATTTTCCTTTCCTCCTACTCAGCAACCGGATAACCAACATCTATCCAGTTAGTCTTAATATTCTTGGGGATGTTCAACAAATAATAATTTGTAAACTTCTTTTCTTTCAAATACGCAATAGCCGGGCGTACATTCGGACAATGTTCAAAAGGACAGCAACCACAATAGATGACAAGTTTTTTGTCTCTGGGCAATTTATGAATAATTGCTTTGTATTTATTCAGACCATCTTCGTCATTTATCATCCCATTATCAACAGATCCGGGAATAACCGCCTTTGGACCAATGCTAATAATGGTAGGGACATCTTTATTTGATTTTATGGTTGCCGCTAAAGTTGCAGGCTGCATTAATTGCTTTTCAGTCCAGTTTACAGGATTTTGGGCCTGGCAAGCCATATTTGTCAGCACCAATAAAAAACCCATTACAATTTGAAATGAAAACCCCTTTTTCATAATAAAATTTTTGTGAAGGTAACATTTGTATAAAAGGAAGCTCCTGCATTAACTAATTAATTGTAATTTTTGTACATCGTGTAAATCAGGAGAATAAAGGTTCAGAAATGGACGATCGCGGTTTAGCAATCTCCCAAAGAAAGGTTAAAACAATTTTTAATAGATCGCAATACTTGAGGAAATATTGCAAAGAAGTATGCCTTCTAAATGTAAAGCAACAGCCTACCAAGGGAGAAACACCACCAATTGTCACATCTGCAATCTTCTCCACATAACAGAAACAAGTACTTTTTCCACTTTTTAATTCCGATTATTTCACTCAACTTTGCAGCCACAATTTAAAACAACAGGGAACTGTACATAAATGGGACTTTTTAACTGGTTTACACAGGAGATTGCTATGGATTTGGGTACTGCAAATACCCTTATCATTCATAATGAGGAGGTTGTAGTGAATGAGCCATCTATTGTGGCCCTGGATCGAAATAATTTAAAAACTGTTCTTGCTGTGGGTAAGCGGGCATTGATGATGCATGAAAAAACCCATGAAAGTATTCGTACCATTCGCCCATTAAAAGACGGAGTTATTGCCGATTTTAATGCTGCAGAGCTTATGATCAGGGAAATGATCAAGATGATCTACCCGAAAAAACCACTTTTTCCTCCTAGCTGGAGAATGATGATTTGCATACCAAGCAGCATTACT
>JANPHE010000030.1:0-7634 GCA_031424295.1 Segetibacter sp.
CTTTGCAAGATACATGGGTATCGGTCCTACACCACCTGCAGAAATACTCGATTCTACAATTGCATCGCCTTCTGTTTTTATTAGGATGGCCGTATTTACACTCGCAATATCAAGGTGTGTCCTTTTGCTTACTTTTTCAAAATTGAACAACTGGTTTTTTGCTGGCAATTCAAACTCGATCAGCTTTATAAACTCTTCAGGTTTCTTATCTAGCTTTTTGTACCCTAAATAGAAGTTTCTCAAAGCCAATGTCCTCGACGAAAGTCCATCAAACAAAACAATGCTAGCACCGAGAGCTAGAAAAAAAATAGTGAAATCGCCTATGGGAGAAGCATTTACAAAATTGCCGGCAATAGTAGCCATGTTTCTTATTGGTGTAGAAGAAACGAGTTTCACATGCTTTTCAAATCCCGGAAAGTATTCGATGAAAATTTCACTTTCAAGCAAATCCGTTACAGTTACTGATGGACCAACGATGCACTTGTTTCCTTCTCTACTTATTCCATTCCATTCTTTTTTATCGTACATGAAATGAATAGCTGCATGTTTCATTTCTTCATGCTTCTGAACATACAAATCTGTACCGCCGCCAACAAATATTGCAGCGCCACTTGATGGTGCCAAATCATTATTTAAGCTTTGAGCTAATGATTCCAACTTGCTTTTTATTTCTTTAAAATATTTTGGGAGAATGTTATTTTCTGCAACAAATATCAAAGGATCATTGTTCTTCTTTTCAACCAATAATTCAGCTACATTGGCAGCGGCTCTTTCTATTGATTTATATCCGGTACAGCGGCAAATATTTCCATCAATTGCATTAATTGCATGCTTAGTAGTTGCTTCTTTTCTACTTAGGCAAAAACCTGCCAACGAAACAACAAAACCTGGTGTACAAAAGCCACATTGGGTAGCCGAACAATCAGTCATTGCTTGCTGCACAGGATTGAGTTGTTTCATATTTAATCCTTCAATGGTCACTACATGTTTGCCATGTACATTGCCCAAGGGGGTTAAACAAGAAGTAAAAGACCTATATTCAACTTCATTGTCTTTAAGTTCTCCTACCAAAACCGTACAGGCACCACAATCGCCTTCGCGACAGCCAATTTTTGTACCTGTTAAATGCTTATGGTAACGGACAAAGTCAAGCACCAACATTCCTGGAGGTAAATCTGTACTAATCTCATTATTATTCAGGATAAACTTAATCAATGGGCAAGAATTAATCTTCTAAAATAAATAAAATTGAATATTAATTCAAGAAAATATTACAAGAACATCAAACTGCAACCTCTGATATCGCTATTATCCATTCTGCCGATCACTTCGAAACTCCCATCTTCTTTTACTTTTCCAACATCATCCGTAGCAATAAAGCTACAACTATGCACATTCGCCAAATCAATCACATTGATCAATCCTTTTCCTTGGACTGACACTTTTAAAGGATCATCTTCATCTCTGATTAATATTTTCATCCATGGAACATTTGAGAATATTCCATCTCCTTTGGAATAACCCTGAGACAATAGTTCTGTCATGCCGTATTCTGAATGGATTTCTTGTAGGTTAAATTGTTTTTTCAGGAATTCATGAACCTCTGCCCTAATCATCTCCTTTCGCCGCCCTTTCATACCGCCTGTTTCCATAATGGTGGTGTATTGCAAATTCATTGGAAAATGTTCGGCGAAGTCAAGTAAAGCAAACGTCACCCCAATGACCAATGTTTGCTGTTTTTTCAATTCCAGTTCACTAAGGACCTCCCCAAGTTTGTTAAATTCATTGAGATAAAAACCACTTTGAGGATGCCCGGAAAGCTTAATTAGATCATTTACCATAACAACCAAAGAAGAACCATTTCTTTCAAGATAAGAAGGTAGTAGCCCAATTATGCACCATTCGCTTACTTCTCCATAAAAAGCCTTAAAGCCTTTTAAATAACTCTGCCTGTATAATCCGGCATCTTTTACAGCATGTTTACTGCTAACAATTCCGGTTGTACCACTACTTTCAAAAACCATTTCAGGTACAAAGTTGCCTGAAACTACCATATGCGATTTAAAAAATGATATTGGCAAAAAAGGAATGTCAGTTATGGTTTGCAGTTCATTTATATTTACCCGGAGTGCATCTACCCAAGCCTTATAAACAGGGTTATTTGCATATTGATACCTGCACAATTGCAAAGCACAATCGTTAAAGCTTTGGGCCGTTACTGAAAAAATATTATCAATTATCTGTTGCACAAGTGCCAAGGTTAGTCCCTTTTATCTAAATTTGGATGGTAAAATAAAAGAATGACAACAAAGATATTGATTGCTTTTTTAGGTTTGACCTTGATTACAGCTTGTTCCAAAGACAATTTTGCTACAAAACCAACATTGAAATTTAAAAGTATTAACACTACTACGTTAGCAAAAGGGGATTTTTTACAGATCGTGTTAGAAGTAACAGATGCAGAAGGTGATTTACAGGACAGTATTTGGATACAACAAGTTGTAAGAAATTGCTCTGCAAGCGGTTTTACCAGTAAATATAAATTCCCTGATTTTCCTCAGACAAAAAATCTAAAAGGAGATATTGATATATGTTTTGCTTATGGCACCAATTTGGGATGCCCGACCATAACAGGGCCAAAATGTACAAGCAGAAATGATAGTTCAGTATTTAAAATCTGGATAAAGGACAAAGCCAGAAACGTAAGCGATACATTGACTACTGATGAGGTTGTTGTATTGCAATAATATATTATTTACATAATTTTCTACGAACCGGACTATGGTACCAATGCTTGCTAATTCCCTTTTATTAAGCATTGTTTTATATTAACTTGCACTCCAGTTTTATAACCTGATTAGCTTATCTATTTAGACAAAATTAAATTCAATATGGCGAAAATTTCAAAACCCAAAGCAACCCCTTCCCTACTTACCGATCAGTCGCATACCTTTTTAAGGAGCTACTTAAACAATCCTTCACCTGTTGGATTTGAAAGTAGTGGCCAACGCATTTGGCTCGACTATCTTAAACCTTATATAGATGAGCAAATGGTAGATCCTTATGGAACGGCTGTTGGAATCTCCAACCCTAATCAACCATTTAAAGTTGTTATAGAAGCCCATGCCGATGAAATTAGTTGGTTTGTAAATTATATTACCGATCAGGGATTAATATACCTAAAGAGAAACGGCGGTGTCGATCATCAGATAGCTCCTAGCATGCGTGTACTTATTCATGGCAAAAAAGGGATGGTGAAGGCAGTTTTTGGATGGCCCGCTATTCATACACGCTTATCAAACCCGGAACAAAAAGAGCCCCAACCAAAAGTAGAAAGCTTGTGGCTTGATTGTGGTGCCCGAACCAAAAAAGAAGTAGAAGCACTAGGTATTCATGTAGGTGCTGTGGTTACCTACGAAGACGGTTTTGCTGAATTGGCATATGACAATTACATATGCCGCGCCATGGACAACAGAATTGGCGGATTTATGATAGCTGAAGTAGCAAGGCTATTAAAGCTTAACAAAAAGAAGCTGCCATATAGCCTTTATATAGTGAATGCAGTACAGGAAGAAATAGGACTAAGAGGTGCAGAAATGATTGCTCGCAGGATAAAGCCCGATGTTGCTATTGTAACAGACGTAACCCATGACAGTACCACCCCAATGATCAGTAAAAATATAGAAGGTGATTGTGCTTGTGGCAAAGGCCCGGTATTATCCTACGGGCCTGCGGTGCAAAACAAATTGTTGTCTTTTGTACAAGATGTAGCAGAAAAATCAAAAATTGATGTTCAACTAAAGGCATTGAGCCGCAGTACCGGAACTGACACAGATAGTTTTGCTTATGCCAACGATGGTTGCCCGAGTGTGTTGATTTCAATACCATTGCGCTATATGCATACCACTGTAGAAATGTTGCACAAATCTGATATAGAAAATACAATCAAGTTGATGTATGAAACATTGCTTGCATTAACTCCCAAAACCAATCTTAGATATTTGTAAAAGCATTTGGAACCTATGACTGTATGTTTTTAAAACAAGTTTATAAGCACAGTAAACCGCTGTTCCTGTTGATGATTTTTTTCATAGCAGGACAACTTTTTATAAACTATAAGCATGGAGTTGTGTTCACGCCTTTTTTCCACTATGGCATGTACAGCGAAGTAATGAAGGCGAATGATGATTACGCAGTTTGGGAAATTGAAGCAAATAACAAAAAACTACAGGCAGCCGATTTTTCAATACAAGAATGGGATAAGATTATTTTGCCTTTGCAATATTATGCAATGATAGGAATCTGCAATGGGGTCTACCTTTCTGATACAAAACGGCTATTAAAAAACATAGGAATTACATCGGATGATAAAAAGTTTTTAAACACCTGCAATTTGGGATCTTTTGAGAAATGGTACATAAAGTACCTTCAGGAAATAACAGGGACAGAAATAAAAAATATCTCAATTCATAGCCGTACTTATCAACTTAACAACTATAGGTTAGAGCCAACTGGCAGAGATACCCTGCTTGCACAATTATGCAAATAACAGCCATCCATAGAAAGAACATAGTAATGGGCTATTGCCTAATGTTTTATTTGCTGATGTTATACAAAATTTGGAATGGCTTTTTATTGGTTCAGCTTAAGCCTTTCATTTATAATTCACGGTTTGATGTGTTTACATGGGTACTGATGAACACCGGCATACACCAATGGTTGTTAAATAATGAAATGGGTTGGATACTATTTGATGTAGCTTTTTATGTATTGCCATTGATTTATTGGTTTTTACACCAAAAAAGTATTCGGTTAGCTAGTTGGGTAGCCATTATTTTGTTACCGGTGAACTGGATTTACATTAGCTGTTATACGCTATACCCTGCAAATAGCATTGAAAGCTTTATACCCTGGCTATTATTCCCATTTCTTTTAATGACGACCAGCCTGCAAAGCTTTTATTATGTATTGAATGGGCTGCGTTATTTTTTTCTTTTCTTTTTTGCCTCTGCCGGAATTTGGAAAATAGTACAAGGGGCTGTTTTAAATTCAGAACAAATGACCGGCGTTTTATTGTTTCAGCATAAAGAATTATTGACCGGTTCAGTCAATTGGTCAGCTCAATTTATTGATTGGTTGATTCATCACCCGCTTGTAGGATATTGCTTGTATTTGTTTGCAACTTTTATGGAGTTAATTTTTATTGTTGGCTATTTTACTAAAAAATATGATCGTTACTTAATAGGTGCATTTTTACTCTTTTTAATTGCCGATGTCGTTGTCATGAGAATTCCTTACTGGGAAGTGACACCTTTCTTATTAACGTTGATGTATTCGAAGTTGAAGCTAAATGATGGCTCGATTAAATAAGGGTGACAGCAGACAATGAATAAAAGGCTGTTTGTCAAGGTAAGGCAACAATTAGTCAATAAGAGGAAAATAATATAAAAATGATGTAATAAAGAAATATTAAGCACCAAATGCTTGCTTCTTTTATCACTAAAACTTAAGTGGTGTTTAAGTGACAAATGAAAAGCCTCAGAAGAAAATCAAACTCCTTGACAACAAGATGAAACAGCGAATAATTGGTTTTGACTTAGCAAGGGCATATGCTATTTTTGGCATGTACATCGTCAACTTTATTTTTTGCTTTGGCTCATTTAGAGATGATTCCATATTTGGAAAGTTTGCCAATTTATTTATAGGAAATTCAACTTCTATATTTATCATTTGTGCAGGAATAGGAGTTGCCATCATGACAAATAAAATAACAAATACCCAAGAAGAAAAAAGAAGGCTCAAAACGATTATCTTAAAACGTTCCTGGTTCTTATTTGTATTGGGAATTCTATTGTACAATTGGTGGCCCGGAGATATTTTACATTTCTATGGCGGTTATATGCACATTGCTGCTTTTTTACTTTTCATTCCCAAAAGATATTATTTATGGTCAGCAATTTTTGTAATTGCCATTTATAATATCCTACAAATGTTTATTCCCATTTTTACCAGCTGGAATTTGGAAACCACTAAATATGCTGATTTCTGGACACCGGTTGGTTTTTTAAGAAACACTTTTTATAATGGCTGGAATTCCATATTTCCTTGGTTTGCATACTTTTTAACAGGCATGTATTTGGGAATATTAAACTGGCAAAAAAAGAATCTTTGGAAGCGCATTTTTATAATCGGCCTAAGTTTGCTTTCAGTTTTTAAAGGTTTACGGCTCTTAATTAAATATGATTTCGACAACAGTGCTCGACATGAGTTTTACTTAAAATCATGGAACTTCTTAATGGAAGATTATTTTCCTGCAAATATTCCTTTCATCATGATTACAACAGGTTGGGCACTAATGGTTATTTCTTTATGTATACTAATTGGCGATAGATTTCCAAAAGAAAAAGTCATTCAACTATTAGCCAAAACTGGGCAAATGACACTTTCACTTTATGTATTTCACATGACCATTGGGGTCCTATTATTATCAATGCTATCTCATAAACCATATACAGGCTTTCCTCAGAAAGAGTCTCCCGTATCAACAGCCCTTATTTTTTTGTATGCAATACTCTTTTTCGTGTTGAGTATAATTGGAGTTTATTTATGGAGCAAAAAAATTTATAAAGGACCACTAGAAACTTTGATGCGAAAAATTTCGGAAAGGCGAAGGATTAGTAATCAATACTAAAATAAGTTTCAAAAAAAATGATTAGATCAACTGAAAGATAATTGAGCAAGATAGCAAATGAGGCCTATCGCATTATTCGCAACTTCATTATATTTACAATATTAAAATGGATTAAAAACAATAAACAAAATGAAATGGCTATTTTATTTTTGTCTGATTACTTGTAACACTTCAGCAAAAGCCCAATATCAATTGGCATTCATTAAAACAGGATTAGAATCTGTAAATGTATATGATACTGACACTAGAGATATAATTCAAACCTTTTACAAAAACACCTACTTTCAGTTTGATAAAGTAATGCCAAATAGCAAATTTATTTTTACTGGATATAGTGGAGGATATTGTTACATAGACAGCATTCAATTTTTTTCGGAATTACCTAAGAAACAACAGCAGAAAAGAATAAATGATGTCTTCAAAAAATTCTATGCAATTTGGACATTGGACCGACAACAGGTAATTGATACCTTCAATGGAGAGATTGATACCTCGTATATACTACCTTGGGAAAAATATTACAATAACACTTTTTATCCTATTCTTAGTGGATTTGATGATTATTATAAAATTACCAAGGATACCGTATCTCTTTTAAATCTAATGCAGGCTGTCAAGTGCGACCCTGATGGTGAATTTGGTGAGACTTTTTCAATGGTGCTAGCATCTTGTTATCTGTCAAACAAAGGGCTATTTATAAGGCAATTTCGAAAATTAAAGAATAAGGAACACAGAGGTTTAATAAAAAATAGGGTGTACGAGGGAATAGGTTTGTTCTACACTTATAGGAGGCGTCCGAGGACTAAAGACAATCCAGGATTAATTGAAAAAGAAGAGGCACTTATAGACAAATTATTAAAGTGAATTAGTTGGTAATAAAAAAATTAAAGCTTTATTGGAGGCCTTATCTTTATTGCGAAGGAAGGGTTCGAACCTCCGTCCG
>JANPHE010000031.1:0-79143 GCA_031424295.1 Segetibacter sp.
ATCTCATCCCAAGGCACGGCTTTTGCCATAATTACCCAACGGTTCTCTGTTGTTAGCTTCTGTTCAAAAGGTGTCTCAAAACCCAGCAAAGTAAGCTGGTTTGGGCTAATGTATTGGGGCGTAGCTGCACGCTTTTTTGAGCCTCTAGCTGCTTTTGCTTGCATCTGGTAAAATTTAATGACCTAAAAGCTAAAGATAGTAAGGGTTTGGGGTTGTTGAGCAAGCCCTAATTAAGCAAATACGCTCTTAAACTATCATAATTCGCTTCCATAAGGATACTCTTTTTTTGATGATGAAGTATTGCTTCTATAGCTGAAGGAACAGGGACTTTACTTTCAATAACAGGTTCTACCACATCAAAAAACTTTACAGGATGAGCCGTTTCCAAAATCATACCTACTGCTTCAGGATACTGGTACTGGTATGCTTCCAAAGCAGCATAAGCCACTGCCCCATGAGGGTCCAATAAATAATGTTGACTATCAAAAACTGATTTTATGGTTGCTTTTGTCTCGCCATCTGAAATAGAGTATGATGAAACCATATTCTTAATTGCTGGATATTGATGCTGGAAAAGTTCGAGAATTCTGATAAAATTACTTGGATTGCCTACATCCATTGCATTGGATAAAGTTGCCACAGCTTCTTTACTCTTATACTGTCCTGACTGGATGTAATCATACACTGCATCATTGGCATTTACCGCAGCTATAAAATGTTTTACCGGCAATCCCGAAAGGTAAGCAACCATTCCTGCGCAGATATTTCCAAAATTTCCACTTGGCACACAAATTACCGGAGGTTGCTGCTGTTGATCGAGCCATTGTTGATATCCATAGAAATAATAAAACTGTTGCGGTAACCATCGGGCTACATTAATAGAATTTGCTGAGGTAAGAAAAAGTTGCTTATTCAAATCAACATCAGCAAAAGCCTGCTTTACCATTTGCTGACAATCATCGAAAGTACCTGCAACTTCTAAAGCCGTAATATTTTTTCCTAATGTAGTTAGTTGAAGTTCCTGTACACTACTTACCTTGCCTGATGGATATAATATCACTACGTCCACGCCTTCTACATCATAAAACCCATTCGCTACTGCACCTCCGGTATCTCCTGAGGTTGCAACCAATACGGTTACTTTCTTATCATTATTCTGAACAAAATAACCAAGGCACCTGCTCATGAATCTTGCTCCTACATCTTTAAATGCTAAGGTAGGACCATGGTAAAGTTCAAGCGAATATATCTGCTCCAGTATTTTTACCAACGGAAATTCGAAGTTGACCGTTTGTGCTACAATATTTTGCAATACACTTTTTGGAATAGCGTCACCGACAAATGGACTGATAACATTAAAGCCAATTTCTTCTTTTGAATATTGGCGAATATTGCTAATAAAGTCTTTTGTAAGCAGTGGTAATTTTTTAGGAAAATACAATCCCTTATCTGGCGCCTGACCTTTGATAGTAGCTTCTTTAAAATCTACAATCGGGGATTGCTTATTCGTACTATAGTATTTCAAGTTGATATTTTTAGAACATGAATGCAGATTGTTAAGATATTTTTGATAATTACAGATCAATATTAGTAAAAAACTTCTCTTTATTTTAACGAGTACTTTTGTTATAGTCGCTATTCCTAATCGCTCATTCACCACTTACCATTCACCACCCGCACTCCATCTGGATTTATTGTAGTTACATAAGTATGAAAATCAATTTTAAGGTCCGTATAAATCTGCTTCATTTCTGCTTCTACTTTTCTGGCTATGGCTTCGGTTTCACTCAGCATAAAAACAGAAGGGCCAGAACCGGAAATGCCTCCGCCCAACGCACCTGCTGCTTTGCTTTTTAATTTTACTTCATCCAGCCCGGGGATGAGTTTTTTTCTTGCTGGTTCTACAATACAATCTTCTAAAGACCTCGAAACCAACTGAAGGTCATTTTTTAAAAACCCTGCTATTAAACCACCTACATTTCCCCATTGCTTTATAGCATCCTTTAAAGGTACTTCAGAAGGTAAAACCTTTCTTGCATCTGCCGTTTTAACCTCTATCTGCGGATGAACAACTGTTACAAAAATTGAAGGACTAGTGATAGTTACAATATCTAGCGGATGATTAGATCTTATTAAAGTAATACCTCCATAAATACAAGGTGCAATATTATCAGCGTGTTGAACGCCACTTGCGATAGCCTCACCATACATGGCCAGGCGAACCATCTCTTCTTTAGAAAATATATTGCCAAGCAAATGATTGGCTGCAACTACTGCACCTGCAGCACTTGCAGCACTAGAACCTATACCACTTCCCGGTTTGATATTCTTTTTGATGATGACCTCAAAACCATAAGTTGCATTTTGCTCTTCCATGATTCTAAGTAGTGGAGCACCCGCAGTATTTTTAGTAGGATCAGCCGGCAAGTCAAAACCATTCTCACTTTTAATGATTACAATCGGTTTGTCCAATAAAGTCAATTGCATTTCATCAAATGGCTCATACAGACACATTCCTAATACATCAAAACCGCAAACTAAATTGGCAACTGTTGCCGGCGTTTGTACGATGACCGTTTTATTTTTATTTACACTATTCATTTTTATCTCTTCAATAAGCCGAAATAGATTTCTATGTATTTATATTATTAAACTGACAACGATCTTTTGCAATTATTTCTATACTACTGTTCTAATAATATCTGCAAACACACCTGAAGCAGTTACATCAGCACCTGCACCTGCGCCTTTTACAACCAATGGCTGGTCTACATAACGGTTGGTAAAAAAAAGTACCACATTATCCTTTCCATAAAGGTGATATAAATCGTGCTGAGGTGGTATGTGCTGCAACCCAACAGAAGCTTTTCCATTGTCGTATGTAGCGACAAATTTAAGTTTAGAACCTGCATCCTTTGCTTGGTTATACAACGACTTGAAATGATCTTCGTGCTTCGCCAGTTCAATATAAAAATCTTCTACACTTCCTTCCATACATGAAGGTGGCATAAAAGATTGGTTGGCTATACTATCCATTTCCAGCTGCTGACCAGCTTCCCTGGCAAGGATTAATATTTTTCTCATAACGTCTGTACCGCCTAAGTCAAGGCGAGGATCCGGTTCTGTATAGCCTTCGTCTTGCGCTTGTTTTACAACTTCGGCAAATGGCTTGCTGCCGTCATAATTATTGAAAACAAAATTCAATGTACCGCTCAATACGGCTTGCATTTTATTTACTTTGTCTCCACTCCGCATCAAATCGTTCAAAGTACTTATGATTGGGAGGCCAGCACCTACATTGGTTTCAAATAGAAAATCGGTATTGTACTCTTTTGATAAATCTTTAAGATTTTTATATTGGGTAAATGGAGATGAACAAGCGATTTTGTTGCACGCAACAACAGATATTGATGACTGTAATAATGAGCCATATAAAGACGCCACATCTGAATTGGCAGTAACATCCGCAAAGATTGTATTCCGTAGGTTTTTATTTTTAATAATGCCAACCAATTGGTCAATCTGCATGGGAAGCCCATCGGTCATCAGCTGTTCTTTCCAGTTAACAAGGTTTATACCTTCATCGTTGAACAACATTTTTTTGCTGCTGATCAATCCTGTTACTTTTATTTGTAGCCTTAGATTATCTTGCAAATAAGGCTGTTGTTGCTGAATTTGTGCAATCAGTTTACTTCCAACATTGCCAACGCCTGCTATAAAAAGATGTACCTGTTTATAAGTAGTTTCAAAAAACTCTTCATGCAATACATTTACCGCTTTCTTTACATCCCGCTTTGCAATCACAGTTGTAATATTTCTTTCCGAAGAACCTTGAGCGATGGCTCGGATGTTTATACCATTTCTTCCCAATGCACTAAACACCTTCCCACTAATGCCTGTATGGTTTTTCATATTGTCACCGACCAATGCTATGATAGCAAGGTCAACTTCAACAAATAATGGTTCCACTATCCGGGTTTCAATTTCATAGGCAAATGCCTTATCAATTGCCTCTTTAGCTATACCTGCATTTTTAGAATCTATACCTACACAAATAGAATGCTCTGAAGAACTTTGGGTAATGATGATCACATTTATTTTTTCATTCGCCAATGCTTCAAACAAGCGTTTTGAAAAACCGGGAATGCCTACCATTCCGCTTCCTTCCAGACTTAGGAGCACAATATCATTGATGCTGGATATTCCTCTTATATTGTTAGTATCCTTTTTACTACTGTTCTCAATTAATGTTCCTTCGTCATCAGGAGCAAAAGTATTTTTAATAGCTACTGCTATGCCTTTGTTCATGACCGGTTGAATGGTGGGCGGATAAATTACCTTGGCACCAAAATGAGACAATTCCATTGCCTCCTGATAAGAGATATTAGGAATAACTTTGGCAGCTGCAACCAATCTTGGATCAGCTGTCATCATTCCTGAAACATCGGTCCAGATTTCAAGTTTTTTTGCATTCAATGCTGCTGCAACGATGGCTGCTGTATAATCAGAACCACCTCGTCCAAGTGTTGTGGACCTTCCTTTTGAATCTGAAGCAATAAAACCAGGCAGTACAGTGATGTCTTCATTTGCTTCACCAAAATATTCCCTGATTTTATTATCAGTAACCGCAAAGTTTACTTTTGCATTTATGAAATTACTATCAGTAGCAATTAATTCCCTGGAATCTTTGAAGGCCGCTTTTAATCCATTTGCTTTTAATGCTGCTACTATGATTTGCGAAGAAAGCAATTCTCCAAATCCTGCAACTCTATCTGTTGTTGATGGCGATAACTCGCTTAAAAGGTTTACCCCATGCAATACATCTTTTAGAACCATAAAGCTTGCAGCTATTTGATCTATTAGTGCTTCCTGATCCGCTTCCGGAATAAGTTTCCTTATCGTATCAACATGTCTGCTTTCGATATGATTAAAGATATCTTTATAAGATTCCTCTCCGGCCGCAGCTTGTCCGGCACAATCCAACAACAAGTCGGTTACGCC
The DNA here is from genome assembly GCA_031424295.1 of Segetibacter sp. GTDB lineage: Bacteria > Bacteroidota > Bacteroidia > Chitinophagales > Chitinophagaceae > Segetibacter. Next base: position 5,002 of record JANPHE010000031.1, read on the forward strand.
GCCTAAAGCAGAAACCACCACAACCAGTTTTTTGTCAGCAAAATTATGCTTGATAATGGAGGCCACTTTTTCTATGTTCTCAGCACTGGCTACCGAACTGCCACCAAACTTAATTACGTTCATCTACTAGATCTTTTTTCAATTAAAGGGGGTTAAAGGTAAGAGAGTTAGTGGATTTAAAAACAGGTTGCAAATAATTACATATATTATTTGTCGAACCAAATCTCTAGAATTTGTCAAAATTGTGAATAAATGATGAAAATATTGTAGCTAATTTGTTCTTTTTTTGCCAAATTTCCTCTTTTTTTGCATTTTAAAATAAAATATTATAAATATGTCACTTAGATTATCTGCTTTAACAGCACTTAACCGCCCCAATGAGAATGACTTTACTTCAAAACCGGGCACAAAAATTACTGCCATTTTTGGAGAAAATGTTTTTACTACAAAAACAGCTCGGGAATATTTAAGTGATGAGGCATTTAAAAGCCTGGTTGCCAGCATTAAAGGAGGTAAAAAAATTGATAGAAGCGTTGCCAACCAAATATCCAACGGCATAAGGGCTTGGGCAGAAAGTAAAGGTGTCACCCATTTTACACATTGGTTTCAGCCATTGACAGGTACTACTGCAGAAAAGCACGATAGTTTCTTTACATTAAAAGGTGATGGTACCGCCATTGAAGAATTTGATGGTGCTGCATTGATCCAACAAGAACCGGATGCTTCATCATTTCCGAGTGGTGGTCTTCGCGTTACATTTGAAGCAAGAGGTTATACCGCATGGGATCCATCTTCTCCAGCATTTATTATGCAGATTGGAAATGGACTTACACTTTGCATACCTACCATATTTGTAGCTTACACCGGCGAAAGTCTTGATTATAAAGCTCCACTGCTAAAAGCCCTCGCATCATTGGACAAAGCTGCTGTAGACGTATGTCAGTATTTTGATAAAAACATAACCAAAGTAACCCCAACCTTAGGATGGGAGCAAGAGTATTTTGTAATAGATGAAGGCCTGGCGAATGCCCGTCCTGATATCGTACTTTGCGACAGAACAGTATTTGGTGCCTCCCCTGCCAAAGGGCAGCAACTGGAAGATCATTATTTCGGTTCCATTCCAGAAAGAGTGTATGCCTTTATGCGAGATTATGAAACGGAAAGTTATAAGCTCGGTATTCCTCTTAGAACAAGGCACAATGAAGTAGCACCTGCTCAATTTGAGTGTGCGCCTATTTTTGAAGAAGTGAATTTGGCTGTAGATCACAATACCTTGCTGATGGATGTAATGGCTAGAGTAGCCAAACGTCATAAGTTGAAAGTATTGCTTCATGAAAAACCATTTGCAGGTATTAATGGAAGTGGTAAGCACAACAACTGGAGCATGGCTACCGATACTGGTATTAATTTGTTGGCACCGGGCAAAACGCCAAAGACCAACCTGATGTTCCTGACGTTTTTTGTCAACATCATCAAAGCGGTACATGATTATGCTGACCTTATGAGGGCATCAATCGCAAGTGCAGGCAATGATTTTAGATTAGGGGCTAATGAAGCACCTCCGGCCATCATTTCTGTATTTATTGGTGAGTACCTTACCAAAGTATTGAATGAAGTAGAAGGAAGGGTTGGTGAAAAATTTGATGAGCAAGACGAAGCCATTTTAAAACTGGATTTGCACAGAAGCATCCCTGAGTTACTGTTGGACAATACCGACAGAAACCGTACTTCTCCCTTTGCATTCACCGGCAACAAATTCGAATTCAGAGCTGTAGGTTCTGCTGCAAATTGCGCCAATGCAATGACCGTTTTGAATACCATCATGGCAGACACTTTAAAGAAATTCAAAAAAGAAGTGGATGCTTTGGTAGAGAAAGGTGAAAAGAAAGAAGTTGCATTGATGCACAACATTCAAAAGTATATTGTAGAAAGTAAAAAGATATTGTTTGAAGGAGATGGTTACAGTGGCGAATGGGAAAAAGAAGCCGAAAAACGCGGATTGCCCAATGTAAAAACCACTCCATATGCTTTGGATGCAATGATAACAGAAAAAGCTAAATCATTATTTCAAAGCAATGGTGTTTACAGCCATACAGAGTTAGAAGCAAGGCACGAAATAGAATTGGAGAAATACATAAAGAAAGTGCAAATAGAAGCTCGTGTAATGGGAGAAATTGCAACCAATTTTGTATTGCCTTCCGCAATCCGTTACCAGAATACCTTAATAGCCAACGTAAAAGGTTTTATGGAAATTGGATTGGATGCTAGCACCTTTAAAGTTCAGAAAGCCATTTTGGAAAAACTTAGCACCCACATCAACAGTATTCATGATGATGTGACTAGCATGATAGAAGCTAGAAAGCGGGTAAACAAAATAGAGGATACAAGAGAAAGAGCTATTGCTTATTGCAATGAGGTAAAAGAAGCCTACTTCGATACCATTAGATACAACCTGGACAAATTAGAAATGTTGGTTGCAGATAATGAATGGACATTGCCAAAGTATAGAGAAATGTTGTTTTTGAGATAATTTTCATAAATGATAAACATTAAAAAAGGCTGCCCTGCGAGGGGTGGCTTTTTTGTTTGGAAAAAATCCTTCGATGTATCTGCTTTATTATTAACTTCATTTTTGATAATGTGTATTTATGAAAAAACATTCACCTCTATTCTCAATCTTTTCAAATTCAAATCTGGGTACGGTTTACAAGACAAAAGCACAGTGTATTTTTACAGGCGAAGATCACATGCAAGGGAGAAAGTTAATCATTAATAGACCTTAGTATGCTATCCCTTTTTTTTAAAAAGCCTATCGTGTATTTTGGTGTGCTTCTAATATTTTCAATTATAGTTTCAAGTAGCTTGTGGGCACAAACTAATTTAGTTCCCAATTGGAGTTTTGAACAATATACTAATTGTCCAAGATATTCAAATCTTGATATTAATATCCAAAAAAACAACACTCCAAATATTTGGTATAAACCAGATCTTAAGGATGCAAGCTATTTAAACTCGTGTACTAACAATGATACCTTAGGTGTTCCATTAAACCAATCAAGCCCTACGGGAGAACAATGTTATCAGGTTGCAAGGACCGGAAATGCATACATTGCAATGTTTTATAGGAACGGTATTAGCAATGCTCGAAATTATTTTCAAGTTGAGTTGTTAGATAGTTTAAAAAGTGGGTATTGTTATTTTGCAGAATGCTATGTAGCTAGAATAAATGGGTATCAATTAGCATGTAATAATCAGTCAATATTATTCACTCAAAATGCAGTTTATGTGGATACAGCCGCAACCCCTCCGATCTTTATGTTACCTGCCAATCCTCAAGTCATTAATTCAAATTCAGTAATTTCCGATACAGTAAATTGGGTTAAAATAAGTGGAGTATTTACTGCACAAGGTGGTGAAAAATACCTAACATTAGGAAACTTTAAAGACGATAACAATACCACTATTTCAGTAGTGCAATCAACAGGCTATTATGGTGTTGCCTATTATGTTGACGACGTTTCCGTTTACTCCTTAGACAGCTTTCAAGTAAAAGCAGATGGGGGCCCCGATACAACCATAGCATTGGGTGGTAGTGCTTTTATTGGCAGCCTTGTTAGCGGCATACCTAGCATAAAATGGTATAAGAGTAATGGGGTATTGTTTCAAACAGGTGTGCCCGGGTTTACCATTTCCCCTACACAATCCGATTTTTATGTAATAGAGCAAACGGTTTGTGGCTTTATTAGTAGAGATACGGTGTATGTAAGTGTAAATCCGCTGCCGTTGAAGTGGCTAAACTTTACCGCATCTGTTCTTCCCCCCTCTCTCCTCCTAACGGCGGACAGGCTGGAGAGGGGGGTTAGTTTGCGCTGGCAAACTGCTAATGAAGAAAATGTAAGCCACTTCAATATTCAGCGCAGCTACCGCGGCACTAATGAATTTGAGAATATCGGTAGCGTAACAGCTAATAACAGACCATCAAATAATTATTCTTTCATTGACTATTCACCACTGACCATTCACCCTTCTGCCCTTTATCGCATTCAAAGCATAGATAAGGATGGAATGAGAAGTTACTCAGAGGTGAGAAGAGTTGTATTCACCACTCACCATTCACCACTTACTATTTATCCCAATCCGGCAAAAAACAGGGTCAATATTGCTTACAAAGGCATGAAGCAGGTAGAGGTTGTAGATGCTATGGGTAGAATAGTAATATCACAAAAAGTAAATGGGCTTTCTGTGGTAGCTTTAAACATTGCTTCTTGGGCTAAAGGGGTTTATTTGGTAAGGGTAGTTAGTGATGAAAGTAGTGAAGCGCAAAAGTTTGTGGTGGAGTGAGACAACTCAGGTTTGACTTTCCGACGAAAGGAGGAAACTCTTTAACAGTGTAGCAGACACCTCTCCGCCGCGGCGGATCGGAGTGCCAAAGGAAAAGTCAGCGTGACAAACTTGCTTTGTCTTTCCGACGAAGGAGGAAACTCTTTACCAGTCTGGGAGACCGTCGGAGTGCAATAAAAAAGCCAGTCATCTGTGCCTTTTTATGACACAGTTAAGACATTCCGCCCTTGCCACTAGATGTAGATACACTAATTTTGCAATACTTTGCTGAAACCTTTAGACATATTGAAAGTAGCCAATCAACCGTTTGTTGACAGTCGGTTGGATGTATTGTACCAAAAAGAACAACACATCCCCGGTGCATTGCAATATTCTATTAAGAGGCTATTCAGCCAACTGCCCACAGAAGGAAGTGATACCGGTATGTTGGTCTATCATTTTGATCAAAAAGACAGCTCAAAAAATTATCTGGAAATAAAATATTGCATATCGGGCAACCGCTATTGTGAGCATAGAAGCTGTGCAGATTGCAATGAACTTCCAACCAAAAACTGTAGCGGTAAACTCGTAACCGTTGATGTCTTTACTTTTCATTTCACCCATACTTTTCTAAAGCAGTTTACACACAATGTAAAAGTGAGCAACAGAAAAGATGAAGTGTTGGCTTTTAAACACCCTTCTTCCTTTACTAAAATATTTCCTGTATGTACCCGTAAAAGGAATTTATTAGACGCCTTGCTCAATCATAGCTATGAAGGCAGTATGGAAAACATTTTCATCAACGCCAAAATTCATGAAGTGCTGCTTTACAGCCTTGATTGCTTGGTAGCTGAAAAAACGGAAGGTTTTGCCTGCAAATTTTTAGCCGATGAATTTGGTCGCGAAAGAATATATGCAGCCCGTGAAATCTTATTACAACACATTGGTGATCCCATTACCATCAAAGAATTGAGCCGCAAAGTAGCCATCAACGAATGTTATTTAAAGAAAGGTTTTAAAGAGGTATATGGCACTACTATTTTTGACTTTTATCAGCAGCAAAGAATGGAACACGCCAAATATCTTTTGTATGAAAAAGGACTAAGCGTAACCGATGTTTCTGCATTGCTTGGCTATTCGTCTATTTCTCACTTTTCTACAGCGTTTAAAAAGCATACCGGGCTAAAGCCTTGTGAGTTGTTGCTGAAGTAATTTTTTTTATTGAGCAAGCAATTTATTCGCTCATTAACATCCGTTGCGTCGCACCCTTCAGCTGAATATTTTCATTCAACATTCTAAAAACAACAAAGGCCAATGCTTTCCATTGACCCTTATTCATTTGCTTTATAATTACACTAGGATATTTCTGCCAAACTTTCTTTTGCGGCATTGATCGTTTCATCTAAATCTGCATAACTCAAGGCATTGTTCAAAAACCAACTCTCAAAAGCTGAAGGCGGAAGATAAATACCTCTCTTTAACATGGAATGAAAGAATTGATTGAAGCGTGCATTATTAGCTGAAGCAGCCGTTGCAAAATCAGTTACATGGTGGTCGCTGAAATGAATGCTGATCATTGACCCTAACTGATTGATGACATAGGGTTGATTCCAATCGGCCAATACTTCATTGAGTCCATCACGCAGGTAGCCGCATTTGCGATCCAGTTCTTCATAAATAGATGGATTGTCTTTCAATGTTTTTAAGGTAGTATATCCTGAAATCATGGCTATCGGATTACCACTTAATGTACCTGCCTGGTAAACATTTCCAAGCGGGGCAATGTGTTGCATGATTTCTTTTTTTCCTCCAAAAGCTCCAACCGGCATTCCGCCGCCAATTACTTTTCCATAGGTTACCAAGTCAGCATTTACGCCTAACCTTTCCTGTACCCCACCGGCTGCCAACCTAAAACCGGTCATTACTTCATCCATAATAAAGACAATTCCGTTTTCATCACACAGCGTTCTGATTCCTTCCAAAAATCCGGGATTCGGGAGGACACAACCCATATTTCCAGCAACGGGTTCTATAATAATTGCGGCTATTTCACCCTGGTGATCAGCAACCAAGTGTTTAACTTCATCCAGATTATTATAAGCAGCTACTAATGTATCATTCGCAACACCTGCCGTTATGCCCGGCACTGTTTGAATATTGAAGGTAGCCATACCACTTCCCGCTTTTACCAAAAAGCTATCGGCATGCCCATGGTAGTGTCCTTCAAATTTGATGAGCTTATTTTTTCCGGTATAACCTCGTGCCAATCGCAAAGCACTCATGCAAGCTTCGGTACCACTGCTCACCATTCGTATCATGTCCACATTGGGAACCATGCTGATGATGAGTTCTGCCATTTCAATTTCTAATTCAGTTGGAGCACCGTATGAAGTAGAGTATTCAGCATATTCCTGAATGGCTTTTACTACAGGTTCATAAGCATGCCCCAAAATCATTGGTCCCCAGGATGCGATGTAGTCAATATACCGATTGTCGTCTGCATCGTATAAATAAGCTCCTTTGGCTTTCTTCATAAAGATGGGATTACCGCCTACACTCTTAAAGGCCCTTACCGGAGAATTTACTCCGCCTGGAATGGAGCGTTGCGCTCTTTCGAATAGTTGAATGCTGGTGTTGATGTTCATAATTGTTTCGTGAGAGGTGAGACGATAAACGTGAGTGTATCGCAGAGCTTTTATTTTATCATTTTAGATATTATTGCAAAACTTTTATTTAAGAGAATACTCAAGTTGTCCAAATCTACATGTTCTAGATAATGTAAGTCAATTGCTGTTTCAATAGCCGCATCTATTTCTACTACAGATCCTCGTGAAATTTCATAATATCTTTTTCTTTCAATTTCAGATTTTCTTGATGATCCCTCTGCCAAATTTAATTTTACAGATAAAGCGGCTCTTCTTACTTGTTGCACCATATTAAACTTTTCATCAGAAGGAAGCTTCAACGAAACCAAATAAACTTCTTTGACAAGCTCCCGGACAATTATATACGCATCAAGCTTTTTGTGCTTTAAATCTAAGAACATAAAGAAAATAATTAGTAATGTAAATAATATAGGATTTCAAGAACTTTATTTAATCTAAGATATAACACCTCTCACGTTTCACCCCTCACGTTTCACCCCTCACATTTCACCCCTCACGTTTCACCCCTCACGTTTCACCTCTCACCGACCCCCAACAATCTCGCTGCATCTTTTGCAAAATACGTGGCTATTAAATCTCCGCCTGCTCTCTTTATGGAAGTCAATGTTTCAATGATTGCTTTATTTTCATCTATCCAGCCCCTTTCAGCTGCTGCTTTTATCATGGCATATTCTCCGCTAATGTTGTAAACGCTCACCGGGACATCTACTGCATTTTTTACTTCTCGTACTATATCCAAATAGGGAAGGCCTGGTTTTACCATTACAATATCAGCACCTTCTTCTACGTCCATCAAGGCTTCTTTTACTGCTTCTATTCTATTGGCAAAATCCATTTGGTATGTTTTTTTATCACCAAATCCGGGAGCAGAATCCAATGCATCTCTAAACGGACCATAGAAGCAGGAAGCATATTTGGCACTATATGCCATAATACCCGTTTTTGTAAAACCTTCCTGCTCTAACCCTTGCCGGATGGCGCCTATCCTGCCATCCATCATGTCGCTGGGTGCTACCATATCTGCACCGGCTTGTGCATGACTAATGCTCATTCTCACCAATGCTTCTACAGTTGGGTCATTCACAATTTCGCCATTGGCTACTATTCCATCATGCCCATAAGATGAATATGGATCAAGTGCAACATCTGTCATTACATACATTTCAGGAACAGCATCTTTTATGGCTTGTATACTTCGTTGCATTAAACCGTTGGGGTTCCATGCTTCTTTACCCGTGTTGTCTTTCCACTCGTCTTTGCATTTTATAAATAGCAACACACACTTGATTCCAACACTCCACAATTCCTTCACTTCTTTGATGGTATTATCAATGCTGTTTCGATAATATCCGGGCATAGAAGCAATCTCAGTTTTTATATTTTCTCCTTCATCAATAAAAAGAGGTGCTATGAAATCACTTGGAGTAAGTATTGTTTCGGCAACCATAGCCCGTATAGCGGGGGTTGAACGGAGAATGCGGTTTCTTCTTTGTAGTATCATAAAGTAATTTTATCGCGGTTAACAAGAATTTGAACGTTTTGCCCAATCTTCTTCACTTATTTCTAATCCTAACCAATCCTTTGGAATTAGGCATGCCTGCCATAGTTTATCTTCCTCTGTTCCTAGTTTTGGTTTGTAGTCATACTCAAACCTTACAGTTGGTGGCAAGCTCATCAATATACTTTCTGTTCTGCCATTGGTCTTTAGTCCAAAAATAGTTCCTCTATCGTACACAAGATTAAATTCTACATATCGGCCTCTTCTTATTTCTTGCCAATGCTTTTGTACCTGTGTGAAAAGAGTCGACTTTCTTCTTTCAACAATAGGAATGTAAGCCTTCATAAATGCGTACCCGCAATCCTTTGCAAAATTCATCCAAAATGAAACGTCTTTTTTTTCAACAGGCCGTTGATGATCATAAAAAATACCACCTATTCCACGACGCTCATTATTTCGATGCCAATTGACAAAGTAATTGTCACACTCCTTTTTAAAAATAGCATAGAAATTAAGATCAGATTTGTCACACGCATCTTTATAACATTGATGAAAGTGTTTTGCATCTTCTTCAAACAAATAATAAGGCGTCAAGTCTGTTCCACCGCCAAACCATCTGTCAATCACTTCATCATTATTGTTATACAACTCAAACATGCGATAGTTGGCATGAATAGTAGGCACAAAAGGATTGGAAGGATGTATGACCAAACTCAACCCACATGCAAACCACTTGTCGCCTTCAATCTTCAATTGTTTGCGCATGGTGTCGGTTACTTCGCCGAATACTATAGAAGTATTCACACCTCCTTTTTCAAAAACATCACCATTCGATATCACACGGGTTTTACCTCCACCTCCTTCAGGCCGTTCCCATTTATCTTCTATGAATTTAGCTTCCCCATCTGCTTTTTCAAGTGAAGCACAAATATCATCCTGCAGTTGATGAATGAAATCTATCCATTGGTTTTTGATTAACATAATGCAAAAAAGGCTCACTGATTTAAAATTCTAAATTCTTAATTTTCAATTCCTCCTATACTCCTTCACCGCCTCTACAAATGCCTTTGCATGATCTACAGGAACATTGGGTGTAATGCCATGCCCCAGATTGGCGATGTATTGCTGCGTACCAAAACCATCTATCATTTCTTTTACCCAATGCTTTATTTGTGGTATAGGCGCCAATAATTTTGACGGATCAAAATTTCCCTGTAAAGCAACCCTATCACCTGCAAATGCCCTTGCTTGCTTGGGAGAAATAGTCCAATCAATGCCAATACCTGAAGCAGAAGTTTTACTCAAATCTTCAATGGCATGCCATGTTCCTTTTGGAAATAAAATAACCGGCGCATGAGGCGCTATTGCATCTGATATTTGAACGAGATAAGGTTGTGCATAATTCTTAAAATCTTCCGGACTTAGCGAACCCGCCCAACTATCAAATACCTGGATAATATCAGCCCCAGCTTTTACCTGGCATTTTAAATAATCTATAGTGATGTCAGTAATTTTTTGCAATAATTGGTGGGCAAGCTGCGGCTCTGTGTAAGCGAATTGCTTTGCTTTGTCCCAAGTCTTACTTCCTTTGCCTTCTACCATATAGCAAAGAAGAGTCCACGGTGCACCGGCAAAACCTATTAACGGTACCCGACCGTTTAATTCCTTTTTTGTAAGCGATAATGCATCATAAACATACTTCAAACTATCTTCTGCACCACAGGTTATAAGTGCATCAATGTCGTGTTGATTTTTAATCACGTTTGGCAATGATGGGCCTTTTCCTTCTTCCATCAATACTTCCAAACCCATGGCCTGTGGTATCACTAAAATGTCAGAGAAAATAATAGCCGCATCTACGCCTACCTGATCAATTGGCTGTAGTGTAATTGCAGTCGCCAACTCAGGCGTTTGCACTCGTGTAAAGAAATCGTACTTGGCTTTTAGTTTTAAATAGTCAGGAAGATACCGGCCGGCCTGTCGCATCATCCATACAGGCACACGTTCTGTTTTTTCTCCTTTTAAAGCTCTTAGTATCAAATCATTTTTCAGATCACTCATGTATGTAGATTTGGGTATTTTATAAATGTTGAAAATTCCATTATCGATTAGATTGTAAATATTGAATGGCTTTATTTACCAATTCTTCTTTTTCCGGAAAATCTCCTGTAACTATTTTGTTTTTTGTAAATTTTTTTATGGCATTTTCTGTAGTAGTGCCAATGGCAAATAAAACAGTTTTACCTTTCAATTGGTTTACACTAAAAAAACTTTCTACTGCGCTTGGGCTAAAAAACAAAATGCCATCATAAGATTTTTCAATTGCAGATGGAGTGAGAATGGTTTCATAAACGATCCACTCGTTCACCTCTATGTTTGCTTTTTTCAAAATTGTAGGCAACTCTTCTCTTCTTATGTTTCCACAGAAAAAATGAATGGCATCTACTTTGTCAGCAATTATTTTTTCTGCCAATGTAGTAGCATTTTTTGCTGTTCCTTTAATTTGATTATTTGACCAAATATTTTTTATAAGAGATAAAGTTGTTCCACCCATACAATAGATTTTCCAATCAGGAACAACTTGCATATCAGCAACTATTGCAGCAACTATTTCTACAGCATTCATACTGGTAAAAACAACAGTTGCTTTTTGTAAAGACAGTTCTCTTATTTTATGAAATGTTTCCGGAGCAATCAATTTTTGTGTACTGATAAATGCTATAAAATCCAATACAACATTTTCTTTTGCAGCATTGGTTATTAATGTATCACTCAATGGTCGAGTGCTCAATATGTTGATTAACTTATTTTCCATGATGAATGGCATCTGCTATGGATTGTCCACCATTGGCCAACATTTCCATTGCCGCAATTTCTCCAAGATTGGCAGCATCTTTTTTTGAAACAAGTTTCTTAATCTCAACTTTTTCTTTTCCATCAACTGATAAAAGATTTCCTTGAAAATGTACCTGCCCATTTTCTATTTGTGCTAGTGCACTCACTGGAGTAGAACAACCACCCATCAACGTTTTTAGAAATCCTTTTTCTATAGCAGTACACAATGCTGTTTCTTCATGATTAAATGCTTGACATGAATTAAAGGCAAACGAATCATCTTGTCTGCAAACCACCATAATGGCACCTTGTGATGGAGCCGGTAACATCCAATCTAGTTCAATAGATTTCTCAGGCCTAAGGTGTATTCTTTCTAATCCTGCTGCTGCAAAAATGGCCCCATGCCAATTACTTTCTGATACTTTTTTTAATCGGGTATTTACATTTCCTCTCAGGTTTTCAACAGTACTATCAGGGTAGCGATTAAGCCATTGTGCTTTTCTTCTAATGCTACTGGTTGCAATGGTGAATGGTGAATGGTGAGTGGTGAGTAAATTAACCAACTTATCAAAATCATTCTGACTTCTAACTAATGAAAAGTCTTCATTCACAACTAACATCTTGCTATTATACACCAATAAATCCTTGTAAGATGCTCTCTCCAATATTGCAGATTGAATAATGCCCTTTGGTAATTGTGTAGGTACATCTTTCATACTGTGAACAGCAATATCAATTCGATTATTTAGCAAGGCAATGTCTAAGCTTCTGGTAAAAATACCCTGAACACCTATTTCATATAAAGGCGTTTGAAGATCAATATCGCCTTCGCTTTTTATATACAACAATTGAGAATCATAACCTTGCTTAGCCAATAAGTTCTTGACCGTGTTTGCCTGCCATACTGCTAGCTGGCTTTCACGAGTACCTATCCTCAAAACCTTACTCATTATCAATTTCTGTGGCTTGTAATAAATTCGTTGATGGCTTCTATATAATAACAACCGGGTTGATGATGGTGCTTCATTTTCACTGCCATGTTCTTGATCGCTTTTTGTATAGCTACCTGGTCAATAGATTCTACACAGGTGAGAGAAGATGTGTAAGAAATTTTTGTTGAAAGAAACAATTCGCATTGGTGCATATCATGTAGTTTCTGCTTTACAGCTTTAATGAAACGTACATTTTTGCGCTGGTCACTCCATTCTATAAACTCTGCTTTGTGCTCTGCAATTATTGCTTTTGCTTTTGGTATTTCAGTTTGTCTTTTGTGCAATGTCTCATCTTTCAACTTAGATAATTCATCTACGTTTACCAAGGTTACATTATCTAAAAGCTGAGCAGATTTTTCTACATTATAAGGGATTGATAAATCGATAATCAATTTAGGTCCACGATTGAGCAGGTGCTGTATTAATATAATTGGCTCTGCACTATTGGTTGCAACAAGAATTATGTCGGCAGCTTCAATGCAAGTATCCAACTCATTCAGTGTTGCATATTGCAACCCCAGTTCCTGAGCCAGTTTATTTGCTTTATCCGGTGAGCGATTGATTAACGTAACATTTGTAGTGCCTAAATAGTCAACTAAATTTTTACAGGTATTTTTACCTATTTTTCCTACGCCTAACAATAAAATATTTTTGCTAGGTATATCAGCAATATTTTTCTTAATGTATTGAACTGCAGCAAAAGAAACGGAAACAGTTCCACCACTTAGTTCAGTTTGGTTTTTAATGAGCTTAGTAGATTGTAAAACACAATTAGTGAGTCTTTCTATAAAAGCACCAATAAATCCTTTTTCTTTTGCAAATTTTACTGCAGTCTTTAACTGTCCAATGATTTCATAATCACCTAGAATTTGAGATTCCAAACCTGCCCCTACCTCAAATAGATGTTGAATGGCCTCACTTGATTGTTTGATATAGCATGATTTTTCAAATACTTCTCTAGACCCGGTTGTCTGAGTACAAAGGATACTCATTAGCTGATAATCACTTTCTGCCAAACCGTAAATTTCTGTTCTGTTACAAGTAGAGAGTATAAAAAATTCTGATAAATGAAAAGCGGGAGCTGAATTTAATATGGCTTCGTACTGTTCAAAATTGATTGCAAATTGACCACGAACAGAAGCATCTGCTTTTTTATAGTTAATGCCTACTACAAAAAATTTCGATATGTTATTCTGTCGTTCTGTGTACATCTTTATTTAACGGTCATTGCAAAATTAACTGCACTTCTTTTAAACTCATTCTTTTTCTGTCATGCTTTTGTCATAAGAAAAGATGATTTTGATCATTAGATTATTACAGTACAAAAACTGTATTTTTCTTTAAACAAAAGAGTCAAAAAATAAACTAACTAACGTTTGTTAGTATCAAAAATAGTTCTTTACTTTGCTTTTTGTAATTAGATGTGCTTCTACGATTCTTGCCTTTTAAGTGTTGATTTGTTAAATGAAAATTTGGTTTTTTTCAGGGTATGTGAAAGCATACCCTGCTTTATTTAACCCATTTGCGTACTTAGACTTCTGCTGTTTGAATTGGTTTTACTACCTGGTTGTGCATCTGCTGTAAGAAATGCTGCATCTGCTCCATAGATTTCACATTTTCTACGGCCAATAAAAAATTCTTTCCTGTTTGTTTTAATGTAGCTCTATTCGTTCCGGTTTGAAGGTAATCCAGTATTTTTTTGAATGTTTCCGATTCGAAATAAGGAGAATCAGGGCGGTTAATAAAATAGCATCTGAGCACATTCTCCTTCAAAGTCATTTTTTCAAATCCGAGATCCACTGCTATTTTTCGACATTTCAAAGTCGTAAAAAGATCAGTTACCGGCTGCGGAATCGGCCCAAACCTGTCCAACATTTCATCTTGAAAATCTTGCAATTCATTGTCCGTATCACAATTGTCAAGTCGGGTATATAACGAAAGCCGCTCAGTAATGCTACCTACATATTCATCTGGAATCAATATTTCAAGATCTGTATCTATGGTACAGTCGGTTACAAAATCGTCCTGCTTGTTTATTTCATCTTTAAAAAGGTCTTTAAACTTGCTCCGTTTTAATTCTCTGATTGCTTCGTCTAATATTTTCTGATACATCTCGAATCCAATTTCGGCCATAAACCCTGTTTGTTCGCCACCCAACATGTTGCCTGCTCCGCGAATGTCAAGGTCACGCATTGCAATTTGAAATCCACTTCCTAACTCACTATGCTGCTCCAACGTTTGCAATCTTTTTCTGCTATCGGTAGGCAATGTACTAAGTGACGGCGCAAGCAGATAGCAAAAAGCCTTTTTATTGCTTCTTCCAACTCTGCCTCTCAATTGATGTAGATCGCTCAAACCAAAATGATGCTCATTATTAATAATGATCGTATTTACATTTGGAATATCAACCCCACTTTCAACAATATTAGTACAAACCAGTACATCGTATTTCTTATCTATAAAATCGAAAATTCTTTCTTCCAGTTCATGTCCTTCTAGCTGACCATGGGCATAACCAATGGATAAATCCGGACACAAACCCTGAATCATGCCTGCCATTTCGCCCAAACCCTGCACCCTGTTGTGAATAAAAAAGACCTGACCACCTCTTTCAGTTTCGTAATAAATGGCTTCTCTTATAAAATCCTCATTAAAATTATTCACCTCCGTTTGAATCGGTTGGCGATTTGGAGGCGGCGTATTCATAATGCTCAAGTCACGAGCGCCCATCAAACTAAACTGTAATGTACGAGGTATAGGCGTAGCTGTTAAAGTGAGGCAATCAACATTTGTCTTCAATGTTTTTAATTTCTCTTTTGCACCCACACCAAACTTCTGCTCTTCATCTATGATTAAAATGCCCAAATCTTTAAACTTTACCTCTTTGCCTAGAATGGAATGCGTTCCTATAATAATGTCAATTTTACCTTGTTCAAGTCTTACAAGTGTTTCCTTTTTTTCCTTTGCAGACTTAAAGCGATTTACATAATCAACTGTTACAGGAAAGTCTTTTAGCCGGTCTTTAAAAGTTTGATAATGCTGAAAAGCCAGGATGGTAGTAGGAACTAAAATACCTGCCTGCTTGCCATCTACTACAGCTTTAAAAGCTGCCCTGATTGCTATTTCAGTTTTACCAAAACCCACATCACCACACACAAGCCTGTCCATGGGTGATGAGCTCTCCATATCTTTTTTTACATCTGCAGTTGCTTTGCTTTGGTCAGGCGTATCCTCATAGATAAAGGAAGCCTCCAACTCAGTTTGCATATAATTATCCGGACTATATTGAAACCCATACTGTGCCTTTCTTTCTGCGTACAATTGTATCAGGTCAAAAGCTATTTCTTTTACTTTCGTTTTAGTCTTTTCCTTCAGTTTCTGCCAGGCATCACTTCCAATTTTATTGATCTTTGGTATGCTGCCTTCCTTGCCTGTATATTTACTTACCTTGTGTAGCGAATTGATATTGACATAAAGAATATCATTGTCTTTATAAATAATCCTTACTGCTTCCTGCAACCTTCCATTTACCTGAATCTTTTGCAATCCGCTATAGGTACCTACCCCATGATCTATATGGGTAACATAATCTCCGGGCTGCAATTCCCTAAGCGTACGAAGCGTGAGGGCTTTGTTTTTGTTGTAAGCCTGCTTAACTTTATACTTATGGTATCGCTGAAAAACCTGGTGATCAGTATAACAAACCACTTTCAGGTCTTCGTCAATAAATCCTTTATGAATATCATTTACAAGGGGTGTAAAATGAATGTCAGCTTTTAGATCTTCAAATATACTATGGAGCCTTTCAAGTTGCTTTGGGTTTTCGGCAAAAATGTACAGTTCAAAACCTTTGCTTTCCCAAAGCTTCAGGTCTTTTATAAGCATTTCGAATTGCCTGTTAAACGAAGGCTGTTCTTTGGTATTAAAGTTAATTTCAAACCCCGGGAAATATTGGGCCCTACCAAACTCTACAATGTGCCGCGATTTCAATTGTTCTTCTATGGCTGAGGCAGTTATAAAATCGGCAACGCTTACATTCTTTATGTATTTGTTCTCGTCTTCTTCATCGTAGGCGGGCTTTTTCAGGCCTTCCTTTTGCAATTCCATGAAAAAATGAAGATCCTCTTCCTGTACCTCTATTCTTTCCTTTGCAAACTGCCAATCCTGAATCCAAATGACAGTATTTTCTGGCAAAAATTCCAAGAGAGAAACTTTTTCACCAGAATCAAATTGTGTATCTATATTGGGAATGATACTTACTTGTAGTAGCTTTCTTTCGCTCAATTGCGTTTCCGGATCAAATATTCTTATACTATCAATATCATTGCCAAAAAGTTCAATCCGGTATGGCTTTTCATTTCCAAAAGAATAGATATCCAGGATACCGCCTCTTAATGCAAATTGACCTGGTTCATATACAAAATCGGTTCTTTCAAAACCATACATGACAAACAACTCCATCAACCCATCCAGGTTAATTGTTTCATTTGTTTTGATCTGAATAATATTCTTTGAAAGGGTATTGGGTAGCACGACCTTTTCAAACAGTGCCTCGGGGTGCGTTATGATAAGTTTTTTATTTCCTCCATTGGAAAGTCTTGTCAAAGCCTCGGCACGCAACATCACGTGGCTGCTATTGATCAGTTTAAAATTCTTCCTGTTCTTAAATGAAGATGGAAAATAAAATAAGTCCAAAGCACTTGTGAGACTTTCGAGTGTATTGTGAAAATATGCTGCGTCTTCCGCATCATTTAAAATAACAAGATGGTTTAATCCCTGATCAGCAGATTGATTAAAAACAGCGGCAAGGGTAAACTCAACACTACTTCCCTGAAGGTTTTTTAAGTAAATTCGTTGAGGTTCGGCAAAAGTTAACTTGTCCGCCAATTGAAAAAGGCGGGGGTTATTCGTAAATTGATCAGTTAAGTGCTGCAGGTTCATTTATTCGTCCTACGCCAGAAATGATAGCAGATCAAAGCGTTTTATGTTGCGAAGGTAGGTTACCATTTCTAAAAAATAATTGTAATGTAGATTTAGCAATAAGAAATAACTATTGCTGAAGAAAACCTTAACATTAATCTGCTTTTAATGATCATTTTGGTATGATTGGTAAAATATTTATTCTAATTTCATAAAAAAATGTCGAATCGGGGAATTAGGTGAAAATCTCTTCTATGAAAAAAAGCATTGTTTGTTTATCTCAATTGTTTTGTTGAAAATTAAAATAATTATTAAAAATGTCAGAATTATTTTATTGGTTCTTTGGAGTATTTCTCTTCTCCTTTTCAATTATTTCGATATTTATAGGAATAGTTGCAACGCTACATTTCTCACAAAAAAAATTCCCAAACTACGAGGTAAAAAGATACTGGAGAAAAAAAATATATGGATATACTTTTGGGGGCAAGTACAAGTATTTTATCAAAGTAATAATCAACAATGATGTTACTTTACCTGATCATCGAACAACGAATTTCAACTGAAGGTGATACCTAAAAAAAAGTCCTTGTTATTCTTTACGAATGATGCTATGACGAATAGTATGATGTCTAGCATTTCAGTAAAGCCCAAATGTAAACTAGTTCTTAATCTACCCCATTATTCTACCAATAAATAATGGGCATTCAAGTTGTTCCGTATTTGCATAACAAGGGCACTAAATATTCAAATTAATAGTTTCAATCTTCTTGGTTTAATTGTATAAAAAGATTAAACAAAACCATTTGATGGAATGGAACAAAGAAAAGTGAGGGTAATATTTTAAGGTTCATTTATTGATTATTGTATCAATTCCGTACTTTGTACAAAAAATATGCATGCTACAACCCTGGAGAACCGGAAAAGTGGTAAAAATTGAAAATGAAACGGTCTATACAAAGCGATTTTGGATACAAATTCCTGAGGTGGAAAATTTTGATTTTGTTCCTGGTCAGTTTGTTACGTTGGATTTGCCCATTCACGAAAAGAAAAACAAACGGTGGAGAAGTTACTCTATAGCTTCTGCTCCCGACAGAACGAATATCATAGAATTGGTCATAGTTATTTTGGAAGGAGGCGCAGGAACAACCTATCTTTTTAATGAAATAGAAGTCGGTTCTGAGTTACTGCTACGTGGGCCCCAAGGTGTTTTTGTACTACCGGAAGAGCTAGACAGGGATATTTACTTTATTTGTACAGGTACCGGTATTGCTCCTTTTAGAAGTATGCTATACAATATTAAAAACCAAAACATTCCCTATAAAAATTTGTATCTCATTTTTGGAACTAGAAAAAAGGAGGATTGTCTTTACTTTAATGAGTTAAAACAATTAGAAAGTGAATTACCCAATTTTTACTATATGCCTACTTGCTCAAGAGAAGAGATAGTTCCAGAAGGTATAAGGATTGGATACGTTCACTCAGTATATGAAGAAGAAGTTGCCAAACAACAAAATCCAGCTTATTTTTACTTGTGCGGATGGAAAAATATGATTGATGAAGCGAAGCAAAGAATTCTTGCTTTAGGATTTGATAAAAAAGACATTCACCTGGAATTGTATGGATAAATAGTTGCCTTGCCTAATGAAGAAAGAATCATTACAAAAGATAGGTCACCTGATTGCCGGTTTACTTACGCTGGTTCACGGGTTTGAAGAATTTGAAGCAGGAGCCCTAGGTCCGGCAGCAGGTTATTTCATTTTTTCAATTGGATTTTTGGTTATTGCCGGTGCTCATAAAACCATGCTTAGGAAATTTATGCAAGGCGATATTGCATTTTTCTTACTGGAAGCAGTCATTATTTTATATTCAGGCTGGCATTACAATACGAAAGGCCAAACATTTCTTTACTATTGCATGTTGGGTTCAGGTTTATGCTACATTATTTTTGCATTGTTATCTATTAACATAGACCGACACCCAAGAAGGCGCAGTTCCCGCAGAAAAGGCGAAGGACGACCACGCACTTCAAGGTCTATCAAAACAGAAGAGTTTTTACAATCTACCAAAAGACCGGAATCAGATCAAAAATCCCAGGAATAATCTTATTAATTACTTTAAACTATTCATCACAATATGGCGAATTGATTGCAATGGGACTCTTTCCTGTAGCATCGTATCCCTGTATCGGATGGTAACTGTTTGGTCTTCTTTTGTTTGGTGATCTATAGTAACACAAAAAGGAGTGCCTATAGCATCCTGCCTGCGGTAGCGTTTTCCGATTGCATCCTTTTCTTCATAAAAACAACGGAATTGCCCTTTGCATTCATTCATCAACTCTCGTGCTATTTCCGGCAATCCATCTTTTTTGAGCAAAGGTAATATGGCCAATTTTACAGGGGCTATGGCGGCAGGAATGTGCAAAATTACTCTGGTATCTGTGGTTCCATCTTCTTTGGTCAATGTTTCTTCTTCAAAACTATGGCTCAAGATCAACAAAAACATTCTATCTAAACCAATAGAGGTTTCTACAACATAAGGAATGTAGTTGCCGTAAGGCTTATTTGTATCAGGATCTACATCATTATCGAAGTACTGTAGCTTTTTACCGCTGAAAGTCTGGTGACTTTTCAAATCAAAGTCTGTCCGTGAGTGAATGCCTTCAACTTCTTTAAATCCGAATGGAAATTCATATTCGATATCCAAAGCTGCATCAGCATAATGTGCAAGTTTGACATGGTTGTGGTAGCGATATTTTTCAGCTGGAATACCCAAACTCAGGTGCCATTTTAACCGTTCTTCTTTCCAGTATTCGTACCATTTCATTTGGGTGCCGGGTCTAATGAAAAACTGCATTTCCATTTGCTCAAACTCCCTCATCCTGAAAATAAATTGACGGGCTACTATTTCGTTTCTAAATGCCT
Source organism: Segetibacter sp. (assembly GCA_031424295.1). Lineage (GTDB taxonomy): Bacteria > Bacteroidota > Bacteroidia > Chitinophagales > Chitinophagaceae > Segetibacter. Next base: position 25,154 of record JANPHE010000031.1, read on the forward strand.
TCCCTGTTTGAGCAATACCAAAAGGTATTTTCATTCTGGCAGTCTTCTGAACATTCAAAAAATTGACAAAAATACCCTGAGCCGTTTCTGGTCTAAGGTAAATGGTGTCTGCATCCTCGGCCACACTACCAAGCTGGGTAGAGAACATGAGGTTAAATTGGCGAATATCAGTCCAATTTGATGTGCCACTAATAGGACAGTTTATCTTATTGGCTATAATCAATTCTTTCAACGTAGTATAATCGTCTGCTGCAAGCAATTGATCCATTTTTGAAAGCAATTCTTCGGCTTCTGCTTCTTTACCAACTTCCTTCAGCTTAACAGCAAATGCTTCTATTAAATGGTCAACTCTGTACCGTTTATTGCTATCCCTGTTATCGATCATTGGATCGCTAAAGTTGTCAACGTGACCACTAGCTTTCCATGTGGTTGGATGCATAAAAATTGCTGCGTCGATGCCAACAATGTTATCATTCATTTGCGTCATTGATTTCCACCAATAATCGCGGATATTCTTTTTGAGCTCACTGCCATATGGACCGTAGTCATAAACAGCACTTAATCCATCATAAATTTCGCTGCTAGGGAAAACAAATCCATATTCCTTGGCGTGGGATATAATTGCCTGAAATTTATTCTCGCTTGTCGTCATAATGCGGCAAACCTACAAGAAATTGAGTAAAATTGGAAATGGGGAGGACCAAAGAATCATTCTATTCCATTAATTCATAAAGATGAAGTCCTTCGTATATATTTTCTGGGCTTCTCTAACTTTCTTCTCCAGCTTATCATTTCGGGCTTCTAGTTCTAGAATTTTTGCATGGCTTTTTAAAATATCTCCTTCATATTCATAGATCTTTCTATGATAATAGGAGGCAAAATATGCTTTGCATATTAACCCGACGACAATACCAAGCAACACAGCGCCGCCATATTGCATTAAAACGTTTAAAATTGGTGAGAACATAGAAAATGGTTTATACTCAATATGACTAGCGCAGCAATCATTAGGTTGCATTAAAACAATCCTTTTACGGAGGTTTCCCTTAAAGGGATTGAATTATAGATAACTGACCTAAAAAGGGAAAAAATCTATCTCAATTTGTCATTTTCAAGATGTCTTTTCGAATCTCTTGCTGTCTTTTTCTTCATATTTTTCTCAAAAGCCTGGGTAAGATCAACGCCTGTTTGGTTAGCAAGACAAATTAATACCCACAACACATCAGCCATTTCATCAGCCAAATCCTTACCCTTATCACTTTCTTTAAAAGATTGTTCGCCATACTTTCTTACCATCATCCGGCTAAGTTCTCCCACTTCTTCCATCAGGATTCCGAGGTTCGTCAGTTCATTAAAATACCGGACACCTACTGTTTTTATCCATTCATCCACCGAAGTTTGTGCTTGTTTTATTGTTATTTCCATTTCTTTAAGAATTATTCTTTGTTTTTACTGTCAATAAAAATAGTTACCGGACCATCATTAAGCAACTCCACTTTCATATCAGCGCCAAACTCACCTGTTTCTACTTTTTTACCCAAATCCAGTTCCATTTGTTTTATTAAACGCTGATACATGGGAATGGCAAAATCTGGTTTAGAAGCCCGGATATAAGAAGGGCGATTGCCTTTCTTAGTATTGGCATGTAAGGTAAATTGGCTAATCAATAATAAATCACCTGCCTGCTCTACAACACTTTTGTTCATGACACCATTTTCATCGTTAAAAATGCGCATATTAATAACCTTATTGCTTATCCAAACAATGTCTTCCTCATTATCCGCATTCTCTATACCTACCAGCACAAGCAAGCCAACACCAATTTGCCCAATTACCTTGTCTTGTACAGAAACTGAAGCTTTTGTTACCCGTTGAATAATCATTCTCATACTTTTGCCTGTAATATTATAGGAATGAAGATAAATGTTTACAGTGAAATAATTTTTGCAACGGCTAGAAGCGGTGGTAAAGGAGGGCAAAATGTAAATAAGGTAGAAACCATGGTAGAAGGCAGATGGAAGGTTGATCAATCCGTATTGGTAACCATTGAACAAAAGGAATTGATCAAACAAAAACTAACTAATAAAATAACAGCTGAAGGAGATTTATTGGTAAAGTCACAAACGGCAAGAACACAATTGGCAAACAAAGCTGAGGTTGTCAAAAAAATGCATTCGCTCATTGAACATGCCCTAGTGAAGAAAAAAGCCAGAATTGCAACCAAGCCTTCCAAAGCTTCGAAAGAAAGAAGAATTGAAGGAAAAAAAGTGAAGTCGTCCATAAAAGAAGGAAGAAAAAAACTAAAGCCGGATAACTATTAACATATCGAAATGAATGGACAAGTCTGTTACTGTTATTTTTGTTCAAAATAATTCCAATTGAGCAGCATTAAAAAACTGGCTGGGCAAACAATGTGGTATGGTGTGAGCTCCATTGCTGCACGTTTTATCAATTACCTGCTTACCCCCTATCTTACAGATCAGCTTAGCATAGCAGATTATGGAAAAATGGGGCTTGTGTATGCAGCTATCCCATTGCTCAATGTAATATTCACATACGGTTTTGAAACTGCTTATTTCAGATTTTCGCAAAGCCAGGCAGATGAAGATAAGGTGTACAGTACAGCCAGTATTTCACTTTTCTTTTCTACCCTTTGCTTAGGCACTTTACTTTGGATGGCACAAGGGACTGTGGCTGCTTTTGCAGGTATTCCTGATTATCCATTACTTATTCAGCTTAGCATTGTTATTATCATCATTGATACATTAAGTACCCTCCCATTTGCTAGACTTCGGCAGCAAGGGCGACCGAGAAAGTATGCTTTCATACGTATATTTAGTATAGCAGTAAACATTGGAGCCACCATATTTTTTATCTCATGGTGTCCGGCAATGTTGAAAAACGATCCCAATCATTGGGTAGGCATGATCTACTCTCCATCGGTAAATCCCGTCACGTACATTGTTATAGCTAACGTTATTCAATCAGCCTTGACATTGGTGTTGTTACTTCCAGAAATAGGTGCTATTAAATTGAAGTTCAGTACAAAACTATGGCGCGACATGATGATCTATTCATTGCCATTACTAGTGGCGGGAATGGGTGGTATGATCAATGAAACCTTTGACAGACTTATGCTTCGATGGTGGATACCGGGAGATATAAATTTTAAAGAAGAGCAGGTTGGCATCTACAATGCATGCTATAAGTTATCTATTCTAATCACCTTATTCATTCAAGCATTCAGGATGGGGGCTGAACCATTTTTCTTTCAACAAGCACAGGGAATCAATCCGCAACAAACCTATGCCAGAGTAATGAAATTTTTTGTCATTACGGTATCATTTATGTTTTTGGTAGTCAGTCTTTTTATACCTGTATGGAGGTATTTTATTGATTCAAAACATTGGGGAGGGTTGGCTGTAGTTCCAATATTATTACTAGCCAATATTTTTCTTGGCATTTACTACAACCTAAGCATTTGGTACAAGCTTGGTCAAAAGACCATGGCAGGAGCATACATAACACTTATAGGTGCAGGCACTACGCTCATCATCAATGCCTCTTTTATTTGGTGGTATGGCTTTATGGCCTGCGCCTGGGCCACATTTTTTTGTTATGGAAGCATGATGGTTATTAGTTTTATCTGGGGTCAGAAAGAATATAGAATACCCTATGCATGGAAAAAGTTGGTAGCCTATTTGTTTATAGTGGTCATCATTTTTATTACACACAAAAGCATAACTTATTTCTTACCAAATCTTTATTTCAGTCTTGCCCTTGCTTCGATATTGCTATTTATCTATGCTCGTTTTATTCTTTTTATAGAAAAAAAAGAATTTCAGAAATTGCCGGTAGTGGGAAAGTGGATAAAGTAAAATCCAATGGCGAGTCAAGGGAAAACTATTTCAGAAATAAAATAATTAATGGTTCTGGGAAATGCCAATAATTATACGCTTTGCTTTACGCTCCTTTTACAGAATTCGAACTTAATTTATTAAAGCAATATACATTCTGAAAATCACTTTGTTTAAAGTATCCCAAATCAAAAAAAACAGTTTAATCCCATCACTTCTCCCCATTTGCCATCGCTCCCAACCACGCCATCATCTGTACACCATTAGTTATAGCATTTTCATCTATATTGAATTTAGGTGTATGTACATTGTGAATGATCCCTTTTTCTTCGTTGCGCACACCTACCCTATAAAAGCAACCAGGAATAATGTGAGTATAATATCCAAAATCTTCAGCACCCATGCGCAGTTCTGTTTCTTCTACATTTTCTGCTCCCCAATATTCATTGGCCAATTGCCGACCTTCTTCAGTTAGTTCAGGATCATTTTCTACAAATGGATAACCAACATCTACCAACACATCTGCTTCGGCGCCCATTGCTTCTACTAGTTGGGTTGTTTGTTTTTTAATGAGTTCATGCGCCTTGTATCGCCACGCTTCATCCATGGCCCTAAAGGTGCCCATCAGCTTTACTTCACTGGGGATAACGTTAGTGGTATTTCCGCCATGAATAGAGCAAATGGAAAGCACTGAAGGCGATGTTGGATTGTTGTTTCGGCTAATGATTTGCTGTAGGCTGGTAATAAGATGTGATGCTATCAGAATGGTATCGGCTGTAAGGTGTGGAGCCGCTGCATGTCCACCTTTACTTTTAATAGTAATAAAAATTTCATCGGCACTTGCCATAGACCTTCCCTTTCTAAAACTAAATTTACCCAATGGCAAACCGGGATGTACATGCAATCCGAAAATGCCTGATGGTCTTGGATTGTCTAGTACACCTTCTTTAATCATCAGGCTGGCACCTCCAGGATTACGTTCTTCTCCCGGTTGAAAGATGAGTTTCACCGTTCCTTCCCAATCATCTTTTAGCTCGTTTAAAATTTTTGCGGCACCCAACAAACAAGTGGTATGCACATCGTGTCCACATGCATGCATTACACCGGTTTTAGTTGATTTGTATTCAACATCATTTTCTTCAATTATGGGTAGTGCGTCCATATCTGCCCTAAGCGCAATGATCCGGCTGTCAGGATTTTTTCCTATTATTATACCCACTACTCCAGTTGTAGCTTTAATCTCAAAAGGAATATTCCACTCCTTCAGTTTGCCTTGAACAAACTTTGATGTTTCATACTCTTCATAGCTAAGTTCGGGATGCGCATGCAAGTGGTGGCGAAAACCTATGAACTCTTGTTGATATTGTAGTGCGAGGGTTTGAATTTTTTGCTGTAACATGCTACAAATGTAAGCAAGCAAAATTTATTCTGTAGCATCTTCATCATCTGTTGGAGGAGCCACTTCTATAATATCTGGTACTATATAAATGCCTTTGTTGGGATATAATGCAGAAATTATTTTACGAAGTGGAAAAGCATCAGATTGTTTTAAAAAATTGCCAATACGAACCCTGAAATTGGGGGCTTGGTAAAGCAAATATGTTTTCTCGTCCGGGTACCTTTTCAATAAATCAGCTTTGACAACGTTGGCTTCATCCCTGCTTTGAGAGTTAAGCGCCTGTATGCGCCATCCCTTTACCCTTTTAACAATATACTTCTGCGCATTTTTATTAATCTCTGCTTGTTTTGCTGCAAGTACATCAAAACGAGGATCTTTTATAACTGTAATAAAGCCATTTGAATTGCCTTTGTAAACATAAATCTCACTATTCTGAGCAATAGAATAATATGAAATCAAAATAGCGAATAAGATTAATAGTATCCTTGAGATCATTTTATTTAATTGTTTACTCTTTTAAGCAACATTAATACCAAACTTTTAATAAGAAGCTTTAGCCCCACCAATATTTTCAATTGGATGCCATGTTGTTTTTATTTCCTGCGTGTCCATAATAAAATAAGGTGATTGCCCCTCATTGCTCATCCAATCTTTGCCTGCATAGCTGGTAACGCGTTTAAGGTTCATTGCTGCTTTTTCCTGAATGAGTTTCTTTGTAGCTACATCATTTTCACAGAAAATAACTGCATTTATGTCCATATGATCTGCAAAATAAGGCACGAGTTCTGCCACTTTACCGGTTAAAATATTCACAACTCCTCCTGAAACATCGGATGAATTGAGTACTTCACCAAAAGTAACTGCGCACAAAGGTTTTGAATAGGAAGCCAACACGATACAGGTATTTCCACCAGCTATAACAGGGGCAATAACTGAGACCAAGCCTATCAGCGAACTATTTTGCGGAGCAATAATAGAAACAACACCTGTAGGCTCCGGAACAGAAAAATTAAAATGAGAAGAAGCTACCGGATTCACAGAACTGTACAACTGTTGAAACTTATCGCACCAGCCGGCATAATGAATCAATCTATCAACTGCAAGATCAACTTCCAGTTCTGCAGATTCTTTTGAAGAGTCTTGCTGAATCAGCTCATCTACAAATTGCGCTCTTCTTCCTTCCAACATTTCTGCAATCCGATACAATATTTGTCCCCGGTTATTTGCGGCCTTCCCTGCCCATCCGCCTTGTGCACCTCTTGCAGCGCCTACAGCATCCCTGAAGTCCTTGCGTGAGCTTAAACAAACATTCGCAAGATGATCTCCTTTGCTATTTTCAGCAACATAAAATCTCCCAGACTCAGTGCGAGGGAATTGCCCACCAACATAAATTTTATAAGTTTTAAGTACCTTCAAACGATCTCCAGAAGCAGGCTCAGCTACTTTTTGTTGACCATTATGTTTTGGCTGCTCGCCGTTAGTATTTTTTTCCTTTACTGCTGTTTTCTTTATTGTTGAATTTGCCATTGTTGTCATTTTAAAAATTCACTTATTGAAGATTAAGGTAAGGAAGCAATCCATGCAAACCGCCTTCTCTCCCATACCCACTTTCTTTGTATCCGCCAAAAGGAGATGTAGGGTCAAATTGGTTGAATGTATTTGCCCAAATAACACCTGCTCTAAGTTTAGTAGTCAGATTGAAAATTTTAGACCCTTTGTCGGTCCATACCCCTGCTGATAAACCATAAGGCGTGTTATTGGCCTTTTCAATTACTTCATCATCTGTTCGAAAGCTTTGAATAGCTAATACCGGCCCAAAAATTTCTTCCTGCGCTATCCTGTTTGACTGCGCCACATTGGTAAAAATAGTTGGCCTGCAGAAATAGCCTTTGCCTGGCAATTCGCAATCACTAAAGTACATTTCGGCACCTTCCTGTTTTCCTATTTCAATATACTTATGAATCTGAGCCAATTGTTCTTTAGAATTAATGGCACCGATATCTGTATTCTTATCCATTGGGTCGCCTACAATAAGGGTTTGCAATCTGTCTTTCAATTTGCGAACTACTTCATCGTACACAGACTCTTGCACATAAAGCCTGGAACCTGCACAACACACATGTCCCTGATTAAAGAAAATGCCATTAATTACACCTTCTACTGCCTGGTCTATTGGTGCGTCATCAAAAATTATGTTAGCCGCTTTTCCCCCGAGTTCTAAAGTTGCTTTTTTATTTGTTCCTGCAATGGCCCGCTGAATAATCTTGCCAACATCTGTAGAGCCTGTAAATGCAATTTTGTTTACATCAGGATGATTTACTATTGCAGCACCGGTAAGCCCTGCACCTGTAATGATATTTACAACCCCTGGTGGCAAATCAGCTTCTTGTATTAATTCCGCCAATTTCAATGCAGTAAGTGGCGTTGTTTCTGCTGGTTTTAGTACAACTGTATTTCCTGTGGCGAGTGCCGGTGCAATTTTCCACGCCGCCATTAGCAAAGGGAAATTCCATGGAATAATTTGACCTGCTACACCCAAAGGTGCTGTTTGTCTATTAGGAAAAGCATACTCCAGTTTATCTGCCCATCCTGCATAATAAAAGAAATGATTGGCGGCTACTGGCACATCAAAATCGCGGCTCTCCCTAATAGGTTTACCACCGTCCAGAGTCTCTATCACAGCGAATTCTCTTGCCCGCTCTTGTATCATTCTAGCTATGCGGAAGATGTATTTACTACGCTCCTTCGCCGGCATATTACTCCATACTTTAAATCCGGCTCTGGCTGCTTTTACTGCACGATCAACATCCGCCTCATTTGCATCAGCTACTTCAGATAATTTTTCTTCTGTCGCAGGATTGTGTGTATCAAAGTATTTACCGCTTGATGGAGGCGTAAACTCTCCATTGATAAACAAATCATAACGAGGTTTGATGGTTGCTGCGCTTTTACTTTCTGGCGCAGGCGCAAATTGTCTTGCACTATCAAATTTCAACTTCAGCGTATTATCTTTTGTTGTGCCCATATTCTTTTTTTGTGCAGCTGATATTATATGCTACTATTAAAAATCACTCCTTAATGCCGGAGCTCATTTATACTAAATTTCTATTTGACCCTTATCTCTTAGTTTCCTCCTATGCATTTCAGAGGAGCGAAACGCTTTTTCTAGTCAAGCGTAAAATAATCCTTTCCCTGATATACACCTGTCTTTTGTTTCATTATCTGCATCAGTATATCATTTGCAAGACTGCTTGCGCCAAACCTGAACCAATGGTTATTCATCCAGTCTTCTCCAAGGGTTTCGTTAACCATGACCAGATAATGAAGCGCTTGTTTGGATTTTGAAATGCCGCCTGCGGGTTTCATCCCTATCATTTTTCCAGTCTTAAAATAAAAGTCCTTGATAGCCTGTAACATCACTAAAGTGACCGGCATATTAGCTGCAGAAGGCACTTTACCGGTAGATGTTTTAATAAAATCTGCACCTGCATACATAGCGATGTCACTAGCCTTTCGTATTTTATCAAACGTAATCAACTCTCCTGTTTCTAAGATCACTTTAAGCCTTGCTTCGCCACATGCTTCTTTTATGGTTGCTATTTCGTCGAAAACAAAATTATAATCCCCCTGCAAAAACCGACCTCTAGATATCACCATATCAATTTCATCAGCCCCTTGTTCTACAGCAAACCGGGTATCGGACACTTTTACATCTAAAGGTGCTTGTCCGCTGGGGAAAGCAGTAGATACTGATGCTACTTTTATTCCTGATCCTTCAACAGCCTTTTTAGCTGTTTTTACCATAGATGGATATACGCAAACAGCAGCAACAGTTGGCAGGCCGGGATAAGAATCCATTAAATGACGGGCTTTGTAGCACATTTGGTTCACTTTGCCGGTGGTATCCTTTCCTTCAAGTGTCGTCAGATCAATCATGTTAAGTGCAAGCAGTAAACCATTGTTCTTTGTTTCATTCTTTATACTGCGCTTAGTAAAACGGGATGCTCGTTCTTCTATTCCTACCTGGTCCACACGCGGGGAGAGGGTAAAATCAGGAATTCTAAAAATATTTTCTGACATATGGGAAGTTGTAAAAATTTAAAATTACTACAATTGTCTTTTATATGCTAAATACAAGCTTGAAAACATCAATATTAAATACTTTTATCAATAAGTCACTACATTCGTTTACAATCATTAATCCTAAAAGTGTTCTTATGTTACCAATTGCAGAATCTGAATTAATTATCAATAAACGCGGAGGTATCTATCATTTGGATGTGAGGCCGGAAGAACTAGCTACTACTATTATTCTTGTCGGAGATCCAGATAGGGTAAGTGTGGTTAGCAAACATTTCGATTCTATCGAATTTAAGTTGAAGCACCGAGAATTCATAACACATACCGGTTATATAGGCAAAAAAAGGATTTCTTGCGTTAGTACCGGAATAGGACCAGATAACATAGATATAGCAATTAATGAGCTGGACGCATTAGCAAATATCGATTTCACAACAAGAACAATCAAACCTGACATTACTTCCTTAAACTTTTTCAGGTTTGGCACTTCAGGTTCTTTGCAGGCAGATATACCTGTAGACAGTTTTGTTGCCGGTACGCATGGTTTGGGATTTGATAATGTGATGCATTTTTACACATTGCAAAATACAACTGAAGAGAAAAATATAATTGGCGCTTTTAAACAACATACAGGATTAGAAACTGGCAATGTAATTCCATATGTTTATGAAGGAAGCAGTGGTCTACTTCAACATTTTGAAAAAGAATACCATACAGGAATCACTGTCACTTGCCCCGGATTTTATGGGCCGCAAGGCAGAATACTACGATTAGGTGTCGCCTATCCGGGCTTAATTGATAAGCTTACGAGTTTCAAATCTGATACACATAGAATTTCCAACTTTGAAATGGAAAGCTCTGCTATTTATGGTTTAGGGAAATCGCTTGGTCATCGTTGCCTCAGCCTCAATGCAATAGTTGCCAATCGGATCGTTAAGCAGTTTTCAAAAGATGGTGCATTAGCTGTAGAACGGTTAATTGAAAAATCATTGGGAATCATTGCCGGTTCAGATATTTAATAAAAAAAAGGATTAAGCTAATACTTCTTCATAATCAAAAAAGTCACAATAAATATTCGTTTTATTGTGACTTTTTTGATTACAGGCTCTTGACTTATAATCAGTAATAGAAAGGAAAAATTTAAATTTACAGATCCTTACCGTGGCACTGCTTGTACTTCTTTCCACTTCCACAAGGACAAGGATCATTCCTGCCTATTCTCGGACCGGCAACAATTGGCTGTTGCTTAACTGCTGCACCTGAGGGATCATAATAATCGTTTTCATTTGCTGCAAAATCATCCCCTCTCGCATCTATATCATCCTTATTGATTCGCATTTTACTCATGTCCGTCTTCTTTTCCTGACCTTCATGAATGAGTTTTTCTGCGGGCTTTTCTTGCTCCACAGGTATACCTGAATGACACAAGAAGGAAACAATATCTCTATTCACTTGCTCGTCGAGTTTTTTGAACAAACCAAATGCTTCCATTTTGTAAATTACAAGCGGGTCTTTTTGTTCATAAGAAGCAGTCTGTACACTTTGTTTCAAATCATCCATTGCTCGCAGGTGTTCTTTCCATGAATCATCAATGAAATTGAGAGCAACATTTCTCTCTAAAGCCTGCGTCAATTCCATGCCATTTGAATCAATTGTTTTACCAAGGTTTGCTACAACCTGAATGCCTCTTCTTCCATCTGTAAATGGAACAACTACATTTTCAATATGCTGCCCTTGTTGTAACCGGATGTTTTTAAAGATTGGCAGTGCATTATTTCCAACTTCCGTTTTCTTCTTTTGATAATTTACCATCGCTTCGTGGTAAAGCCTTTCAGCTAGTTGCTGCTCATTTCCTTTGCTGAGCTCTTCTTCAGTTATCGAAGTATCAATACCAAAATTTACTATCACTGCCATTTTAAAACCTTCAAAATCAGATTGGTCTTTGTACCCGGCTATCAATCCTGCGCCTACGGAATAAAATCCATTGTCTATATCCAGCGCTAACCTTTCACCAAACAAAGCATGGTTTCGTTTACTATAGATAACGGTCCGTTGTTTATTCATCACATCGTCATATTCAAGTAAACGCTTCCGAATGCCGAAGTTGTTTTCTTCAACTTTGCGCTGTGCTCTTTCTATGCTTTTTGTGATCATACTGTGCTGGATAACCTCTCCTTCTTTGTAACCTGCGAAGTCCATTACCTTAGAAATACGCTCACTGCCAAACATACGCATCAGGTCATCTTCCAAGGAGACAAAGAACATGGATAATCCTGGATCTCCTTGTCTTCCTGCACGTCCACGCAACTGCCTGTCCACCCTTCGACTTTCATGTCTTTCTGTACCAATAATTGCCAAACCCCCCGCTTCTTTTACACCCGCTCCCAATTTGATATCGGTACCACGACCTGCCATATTGGTTGCTATGGTTACATTGCCTGAGAGACCGGCTTCAGCAATTATTTGCGCCTCTCTCGCATGCTGTTTTGCATTCAATACATTGTGAGGGATCTGTTTTTGCTTCAACATCCGACTCAGCAATTCACTTACTTCCACACTAGTAGTACCCACAAGTAATGGACGGCCCAGATTTCTTTGCTTTTCTATTTCTTCTATAACTGCCTTATACTTTTCTCTTTTTGTCTTAAACACCAAATCCTGTTCATCCTTGCGAATAGCAGGTATGTTGGTAGGAATGGTAACGACATCCAGTTTGTAGATGTCCCATAATTCTGCAGCTTCCGTTTCTGCTGTACCGGTCATACCAGCCAGTTTATGGTACATACGGAAGTAGTTCTGCAAAGTAACGGTAGCGTAGGTTTGAGTTGCAGCTTCAATTTTTACATTCTCTTTTGCTTCAATTGCCTGGTGCAAGCCATCACTGTATCGACGACCTTCCATAATACGACCTGTCTGTTCATCCACAATTTTTACAGCTCCGTCTATAACAACATATTCTACGTCCTTTTCAAAAACCGTATAGGCTTTAAGCAATTGCTGAACAGAGTGTATGCGATCTGCTTTTAAGGAATAATCATTCAGGATCAATTCCTTTTTTTGCAGTTTTTCTTCCGGACTTAAAGAAGTATTTGTATCCACATCATTTAAAAGGATGCTAATGTCCGGTAAAATGAAGAAGGTAGGATCTTCACCAGAACGGGTAATCATTTGAATACCCATGTCAGTCAATTCCACTCCGTTGTTCTTTTCATCTATATGGAAAAAAAGTTCAGCATCAACTTTTGGCATTTCTTTTTGCTGATCTGCCAAGTAATGATTTTCTATTTTTTGCAATTTTGATCTAATTCCAGGCTCACTCAAAAATTTAATCAAAGCACCGTTTTTGGGTAATCCTCTGTGGGCTCTCATCAACGCAAGACCACCATCTTTAGGATCATCATTTTCTTCAGCGAATTTTTTCTTTGCTTCAATGAGAAATTGATTGGTTACTCTTTTCTGTGCTTCCACCAATTGTTGTACGCGGGGACGAAGCGATTGATATTCCTGTTCATCTCCACGAGGAATTGGGCCACTAATAATCAATGGCGTTCTGGCATCATCAATCAATACACTATCAACCTCATCCACCATTGCATAATGGTGTTTGCGTTGCACCATTTCATCAGGTGTGTGCACCATATTATCCCTCAGGTAATCAAATCCAAATTCATTGTTGGTACCATAAGTGATATCTGCCAGGTAAGCATTTCTTCTATCTTGTGTATTAGGTTGGTGCTTGTCTATACAATCTACTCGCATTCCCAGAAACTCAAAAATGGGACCATTCCACTCACTATCTCTTCTGGCAAGATAGTCGTTCACCGTTACAATATGTACGCCTTCACCGGCTAATGCGTTTAAGTATGCTGGCAATGTAGAAACAAGGGTTTTACCTTCACCTGTAGCCATCTCCGCAATTTTCCCCTGGTGTAAAACGCTACCGCCAATTAATTGCACATCGTAATGGACCATGTTCCAGGTTACATCATTTCCAGCGGCTTGCCAGGTACTATTAAATGTGACATTATCGCCATAAATTTTTATATGCTGCTTTTTTAAACTGAGTTCGCGGTCGAGATCCGTTGCAGTAGCGGTAAGTTCAGGATTGTGAGAAAATCGACGGGCCGTTTCCTTTACTACGGCAAACGCTTCTGCCTGAATGTCTTTTAGCGCTTCTTCAATTTTCTCATTGCGTTGCTTTCTAAGCTTGTCAATTTGTTGAAAAATAAGGTCGCGCCCTGAGATATCTTCGATTGACAACTCGTCTGCTTCCTTTCCTAAATCAGCAATTTGAGTTTCTATTTCCTGTAGATGCAACTTGATCCGATTTTTAAAATCGATGGTCTTGCTCCTTAATTCATCATTGGAAATAGACTGGTATTGTTGGAAATGCTCATTAACCTTATCTACAATGGGGAGTAATAGTTTCACATCTTTCTGTGATTTGCTTCCTCCGAATAATTTTGCTACGAAACCTAACATATTGGTAATTATATAAAATTCAAAAAGTATAAAAGTTGTCAAATATGGTGCTAAATGATATTACTTAGCCAATTTGACAGGATCGCAAAGGTAGCAATTGGGTTTGAGACATAGAAAATATAGAGAAGTTCGGGTTGTTAATATTTGGTTTTATCAGATTTACCAAAAAAATAAAAAAATGGTTGCAAAAGCAGGTTCAAATTGTCCCTTGGGTTTTCCCTCTCAATCCTTACCTTTGCAGCCGATTTTGAGATTTAAATAATTCTATATGAGTGGCCAGTTAAAAGAAGTCCGTAACCGTATCAAGAGTGTACAAAGTACCCAACAGATTACCAAAGCCATGAAAATGGTGAGTGCTGCCAAATTGCGTCGTGCACAGGATGCCATTGTTCAAATGCGTCCTTATGCAAAGAAATTGCAGGAAATGCTTAGCAACATTGTAAGTGGAAGCGAAGGAGAAGGCGGAAGTGACTTGGCTGTTGACAGGGGAAATGATCGAGTGTTAATAATAGTCATTACTAGCGATCGCGGATTGGCAGGAGGTTACAATGCCAATATTATAAAACTGGCTAAAGAAACCATTGCAACCAAATATGCTGCACAGCAGAAAAAAGGCAATGTCACCATTTGGAATATTGGAAAAAAAGGTTGGGAAAGTCTCACTAAACAGAATTTTAAAACAAACGCAGATTTCAAAGACATTTTTCTAAATCTGAAATTTGAAACAGTCCAGGCAGCTTCCGAAGCTGCTGTAAAAGGTTTTAGTAACAAAGAATTTGATGTTGTGGAATTGGTTTACAGCGAATTTAAAAATGCTGCTACGCAGCGATTTGTTGTTGAAAGGTTTTTGCCAATTCCAAAGGTTCAAGCCAAAGCCGGACAGAAAAAAGCTGATTTCATATTTGAACCTGCAAAAGAAGAATTGATTGCAGTATTGATGCCCAAAATACTTAATACTCAATTATTCAAAGCTGTATTGGATGCACATGCAAGTGAGCATGGTGCCCGTATGACCGCTATGGATAAAGCAAGTGAAAATGCAAATGAATTATTAAAGGGTTTAAAAATTTCTTACAACCGTGCAAGGCAAGCAGCGATCACTACCGAACTGACGGAGATAGTGAGTGGTGCAGCAGCACTGAATGGATAAAATAAATGTGCTAATGGATGGTGTGCTGAAATTACAATGATGCACAAAATTCATGAGCACATTTTTGCTTTAGAACAATAGCACATTTAACAAACATGGAACTTTCGCTCATAATCCCCCATATAGAAGCACTCATATTTGCGAGTGATAAACCTTTGACTGCAATAGATATTGTGGAACTGATCAATAATGCATTTGGCTTTATGGAAGAGCGCATATCGCTTGACCAGGTTGAAGCATGTATTGATGGCATAAAAGAGAAATACAATTCAGCGTTTTATCCATTTGAAATAAGAGAAAGCGGTGGTGGGTTTCAATTTTTAACCAAACGGGATTTTTATAAAACAGTCGCACAACTTAATGGCGATAAATTTTTAAAACGCCTCTCAAATGCTGCTTTGGAAACCCTTGCAATAATTGCATACAAACAACCGATAACCAAGGGTGAAGTAGAAGCTATTCGAGGAGTGAACAGTGATTATTCCGTACAGAAGTTATTGGAAAAGGAACTTATTATCATTAGTGGTCGCAATGAAGAACTGCCCGGCAAACCACTTGTTTACAATACTTCCAAGTCTTTCATGGATTACTTTGGTCTCAACTCAACGGCAGATCTTCCAAAGATTAAGGAAGTATTGGCGGAACAAAGCATTCAGGGGACCCTTATTCACGATGGGATGAATCAGCATGTAGAAATGGAAGAGGATACAACTACTTTGTTGGTTAGCGATAATGGTTCATTAATTATCCAACAAGTTGAACCAACTAGTGATGCGGAAAGTGAACAACAATCATCTGAAGAAATAGCTGAACAAACTGACCAACCATCCGTTGGGATGGAAGATGTGGCTGATGAAATAGTTAGTGAAAATCCCTCAACAGAACTGGGTGAAAATCCAGACAGTGATCCCGCTACTCAAGATGGCGCTTCTAGCACTGATCCAACTTCTGAGGTATAGTATTTTGTTGGTTGAATTTCCAATTGGTTTAATCTTAGTTACTATTGAACCTTTTTGTCAAAGGCTTTCAATTATTCAATACATTTACTTCCTATGAATCACAGCCTTTCTCACAAGCAATTAGCTTCAATAGCCAACGAATTTGGTACACCGGTTTACATTTACGATGCAGCCAAAATAGTAGCTCAATACCATAAACTGGTTCATGCATTTAAACGGTGCGATTCCAGATTTTTCTATGCCTGTAAGGCACTGACCAACATCAATATATTAAAGTTGATGAAGCAGACCGGAGCTTCTCTTGACTGCGTAAGTATTAATGAGGTCAAGCTCGGGCTTCAGGCAGGGTTTGATCCTCAGAATATTCTTTTCACGCCCAACTGTGTTGACTTTGAAGAAATAGAATCAGGCAAAGCATTGGGTGTAAATATTAACATAGACAATATCTCTTTTCTGGAGCAGTTTGGTAATAAATATGGTAATACCTACCCTGTTTGCATTCGCCTCAATCCCCACATTATGGCGGGTGGCAATTATAAAATTTCGACCGGTCATGTAGACAGTAAGTTTGGGATATCCATTCACCAATTGAGGCATATAGAACGAATAGTAAAAACCACCAACCTCAACGTAACGGGATTGCATATGCATACCGGTAGCGAAATCAAAGATGTGAACGTTTTTCTGGAAGGCCTGGAGGTGATGTTTGATTTGGCAAGGCATTTTAATAACCTGCAGTTTATTGACCTCGGAAGCGGGTTCAAAGTACCTTACCAGCAAGGTGACCCTGAGACGGATGTAAACCAGTTAGGTGAAAAAGTAGCAGCAGCTTTTAAATTGTTTGAAGAAGAAACGGGAAAAAAAATACAAGTGTGGTTTGAACCAGGAAAATACCTTGTAAGCGAAGCAGGCTATTTTGTAGTGAAAGCCAATGTAATAAAGCAAACAACAGCTACTGTATTTGTAGGGGTTAATAGTGGGTTCAATCACCTCATTCGCCCTATGTTTTACGAAAGCTATCACCAAATAGAAAACATTACAAATAGCCATGGTGCTGAAAGAATTTATACTGTAGTAGGAAACATTTGCGAAACGGATACTTTTGCATGGGATAGAAAGCTTAATGAAGTACGCGAAGGGGATCTGTTGGTTTTTTACAATGCCGGAGCATATGGCTTTGAAATGTCGAGCAATTTCAATAGCCGGCTAAGACCTGCGGAGGTATTGGTGAAAGATGGAAAAGCTATGATCATTCGTAAGCGTGATGAGTTTGAAGATTTGTTGCGCGGACAGGTGGAAATCTTGTAAGTCCTTAGTGGCTCATTTTCTCTCTCAGAAATTCCTTTATTTCATCAAACCCTTGGTTTGTAATTATTTTACCTAGACCTTCCGGTTAAACAATTTTCCTTGCTTTTAACTCAACTTTTTTTGCAGTTGTTTTGATGCCATCTTTTCTGCAGTACTCTAAAACCAGACCAGAAAAACCAAGATAATAATCCGGCCCTGCATTGCATTCAATTTCAGTAGTAAACCAAACTTCTGCCACATCACCAAACATGTACAATAGCCCTTTCTTACATTTATACCCAAGTATTTCTTTCTCCTCGTCAGTTATTTCTTTATCGAAAATGGGAATGGTGTCAAGAATAATAAAATTAGCAACACTATAAGGCGAACTCATGTACATCAATACATTTTTGGAATAATTAATGTAAATGGAATGGCTTTTAAAAACACTACCTAAGGGCTTTTTTAAATTTTCTTTTTCTTTAGGCCTAAATAATTCAAAATAAGAAAGGGAGTCGTTTATAGTCAAAACGGACTTTAGTGGAGTATTATAAATTATTGTCCCTTCTTTATTGGTAGCCGGAAAAATAGATTCATATGTGACAGTATAAAATTGGGCTGCAGTTGGCAATGATGAAATCAATAGCAAAAAGAATGATAAGCCAATTCTCCTGTAATATTTTGAATTAATTGCCATACTGATTTATAAAAAAGATAATTTCATAGCATTGTAAATGTGCAAAATTAAATAAAATATAAAAGTATTTAAGAAGATGAGTTATTGCTGGTTAGTATCTACTCTAAAAATACTAGATTATTGCTTTCTTACGTTTTTTCCTAGGCAACTTAGAAACTTGCATATTCAATACTAGGCATTCTGACACATTTATTTCCTGCATATGATGGACCCTACTGTGTTGGTGTTATTGTTGTTTATCCCGCCATGAATTAATATTTACCAAAAATAATGGTTGCGTTGTAATCGTCCAAACGAAGTCGAATGACCTTTTCAAAATGTTTTGTGCTAGAAACAGTTAAACCCCTCGTGCTAGCCTAATTAATTTTGCACTTCATTTGTACCTGAATGCAAACTATCGTTAACGCGTTTGGCGCTTCTTTGGGGCTTGGTA
This sequence comes from Segetibacter sp., assembly GCA_031424295.1. Classification (GTDB taxonomy): domain Bacteria; phylum Bacteroidota; class Bacteroidia; order Chitinophagales; family Chitinophagaceae; genus Segetibacter. The sequence continues at coordinate 43,498 of JANPHE010000031.1, forward strand.
ACTTTGAAAAAACTAATCTACACACAACTTTAAACCACAACAATCTACGTTACATCCCATAATCTTAGTTCAAAACCCTAAACCCAACGGCTATTTCTTCCAATAAAAAAACCCACAGTTTGGGTGAGTCTTTTCATTTAGAATTTGATCAACAATTATTTTAGCTTGCTGTCTATGTATGCAATTTGTGCATCCATAACACTTGCATTAGCGTCGGTACGTTTTTGCTGTTTCTTCTTCATTATTTTTTGTAGTTGTTGGTTCACCTCCGCTTTAAAAGAAGGCTCAAATCCTCCAAACATATTTCTGAGTGCTACAATCTTATCTATACCTTTCTCAAAATTTTCAGCATTTTCTACATTGCCCAAATAGTTGACATAAGCTTTGTATTGTTTAATTTTTTCTAATCCCCTTGCACTGTTAAAAGCTGTAGTCATTTCATCAAAATCTGCATCAGTCTTAGTCAATGCTTCTACTTCTTTGATGGCATTGGATAATTTTCCTTTAGCATCTTTTTTCAGCTCGGGCAGCAACGCCAATGCTTTTGCTTCATCTAATACAGACAATGCAGCCAATGAGGCCCCTGCTACGGAATAAGAGGAGTCGGTTGCGCCCTTGGTAAACAAATCCATATAGTTCTTATTGGCGGCATCAGCTAGTATTTCTATAGCTGCTGCACGGTTTAGGCGCTTTGCATCAGTCTTGGCAATTTGTTCAACCACTTTTATATTGGGTACACCCAAATCGTTATAATTGAGGCCTTTTAATGCATCGTTCCTGAGGTCGTAGTATGGATCACTCAATGCTTTGAAAATAATGGCTTTTGCATCTGTCTGTTCCTTGTTTTCCAATGCATATTCCAATGCTTCTTTTCTGTCGGCATATTGATCACCATGCGCATATTGATATTGGTATTCGAGCATCGTTTTATTTTCCTCTGTTTCTGCTAGCAATACTTTATCTCCATCAAAGTTGATCAGGTCAGGCTTGCTACTAGCTGAGAAAGAAAAGGTATCGCTTTTGTTTTCAGCCCACACATTGTATCGAGTCTTATTGCCACCGGCAAATACATCTATAGCTACAGGAAGCTTGAAAAATTTATCTTCAGATTGCTTTTGTGTTACAATGACCTTTGCTTTTTTTATAGCTTCGTCGTAACTGTACTTGATGTCTAGTTTTGGATGACCATTGCTGTAATACCATTGGTTCCAAAACCAATTGAGGTCTTTGCCAGTCACTTCTTCAAATATTAGGCGTAGTTGTTGAGCTTCCCCATTTTGAAATTTATTTCGGGTTAGGTATAAATTCAGCGATTTGAAAAAGGCACTGTCTCCAACAAAATTGCGCAGCATGTTCAGAATTCTGCCACCTTTTTGGTAACTCACCAAGTCAAAAACATCTTCCTTGTCACGGTAGTTAAACCGAACCAGGTTTTTTCCGTCGGCACGTCCTTGAAGGTAGGCCTCCATATCTGTGTAATTGCGCTTGCCACCCGCATCTTTACCCCATTTGTATTCGTCCCACAAAACCTCGCTATAGTTAGCAAAGCTTTCGTTTACAGTGATGTTGCTCCAGCTTTCGGCAGTAACCAAATCGCCAAACCATTGGTGAAACAATTCATGGGCTATATAATCCTCATATTTATTTCCATCAGTCAACTGTCTTAGGTTTTGCTGAAGAAATTGTGAGTGCAAGGTAGCCGTAGTATTTTCCATAGCACCGCTTACGTAGTCCCGGCCAACTAACTGCGAATATTTATCCCAAGGATATTCTACTCCTAATATTTTAGAATAAAAGCCTATCATTTCCGGCGTAAGTCCAAAAATGCCCCGGGCAGCATTTGCAAAATCTTTTTCTACATAATAACTCACTTCTTTGCCTTTATAACTGTCCTTTACTATAGTAAAATCGCCTACCCCCATAAAAAACAAATAGGGAGAATGTGGTTGATTCATTTTCCATGTGTCGATTCGTGTGCTATCGTTTATTTTCTTTTGGGCAGTTAGCAGACCATTTGACAGCGTAACATACTTAGATGGTACCGTCATGTTAATTTCGGCAGTGGTCTTTTGGTTCGGCTTGTCAATGGTAGGAAACCAAACAGATGAAGCTTCTGTTTCGCCCTGTGTCCAAATCTCTATTGGTTTGTCTTTTACCTTTCCAAGCGGGTTAATAAAGTACAATCCTTTGGCATCTCTAATAGCTGCACTACCGTTTGCCCTGTATTCGTCGGGCTTGGCTGTATAGTCTAGGTAAATGGTATAGCTTTCGTTCCGGGTGTAGGCCCTGTCTAATTTAATATGCAAATACATACTGTCTTTGTATACATAAGCCAACGGTACCATTGTGGTTCCTCTTACAAGGGCAACTTCGTTGATATTCATTCCTTTTGCATCCAAAACCAATGTATCTACTGTGTAGAAATGGGGCTTAAGTGTAACCCACTCTTTGCCATATAGATAAGATTTCTGGTAGTCGAACCTTACGTCGAGTTTGGTGTGTACCAGATCGTTTACTTTTTCAGGTGTTTCCCTGTACAACTTTTTCCAGGCATCACTGCTAGTAGCTTTAAACTGTGCACTTGCATGCAATCCGCCTATCAAAATAGAAACAAAAAACAAAGAGAAGTAGAAATTTTTCTTCATGAGTTAAAATCTAAGCACTCAAATTTAGTTGGTAACATCGGTTTATTGTTAAAAACAAGCAGTTGATTCCATTATTACTAGATGAACGGTCATTTTATATAGCTTTGCGGCAGGCGAACTATCAAAATTCCCGCCTTTTTCAATGAAGCATTTGTTAACCGTTGTTGTTTTATTAGTGGGGCTAAACATGGTTTCAGCACAGGAAAAACATTTCATTTATATACAATCAGACAATAATCAGCTTTTTTTTGTGCAGCTAAACGGAAAACTTTATAGTTCTTCCACTTCCGGTTATTTAATTATTCCAAAACTAGTATCTGGTCAGTACAATGCTACCGTTGGTTTTGCACAAAATGCATTTCCTGAGCAGAACTTTCAATACACCATCGAAAACAAAGACCTTGGCTATAACCTGAAAAATTTTGGAGAAAAAGGTTGGGGGCTGTTTAACCTGCAGACGTATGAAGTGACGATGGGAACTCCTTCGAAAACGGAAGATGTAGCCAAAGCAATACAAACACAAACGACTATTGCTGCTGATGGAGAGCCTATTATTAGTTTTGATAAAAAGCCCAAAGAATCCATAGAAAAAGCAGTAGTTCCAACACCACCTGCAACTTTGCCAGACAATACCGTGAAAGTGCCACTGACTATAGAGAGCGTTTATAAAATAGAAATAGCTGATAAGACCACCATAAAGGGCGGTGTTGTAGAAATGCCCCAACCTTTACCGGCACTTCCAGAATGGGTAGAAAATGCAGTAAAAGTACCGCTAACCGTTCCCCAAATTTTAACCATAAACATTACAGACAAGACCACCGTTAAGACAGGACAAATTACAGCAAATACAGAAATTCCTAAGGCTGCAGAAATAATGCCTGAAGTAAAGAAAGTATCTGAAGTGAAAAATGAAGAAGGGTTGGCATTGTCTTATGTAGATGGAAAAGCTAAACCTGCTGATACGATACAGTTAGTTATCCCTTCAACAACCGCTCAACCTGCAAAAGTAGTCGAAGTAACACCTGAAGTAAAAAAGCCTGTTGAAGAAAATATAATTATTGATAAAGAATCGGCTTCACCTACAGATACAGTTGAAACTACTAAACCAGCTTTTTCAAATATTATTTGCTCAGTTGTTGCATCTGCGGACGATTTTTATAGGTTAAGAAAAAAAATGCTTGGCCAAATGTCTGATGATAAGATGATTGCAGAAGCAAAGAAAGTATATGATGCCAAGTGTTTTACCACTGCACAAATAAAAGCGTTGTCTGTATTGTTTATGTCAGACGAAGGTCGCTATCGGTTTTTGGATGCTTCTTACAATTATGCTTCCGATCCTGAGAATTATTATTTTCTACAATCAGTTTTCATTGATCCCTATTATTTAAAGCGTTTCAATGCAATGCTTCGTTAGGCAAATCTTATGCGGTACTTTCTCGAAGTTAGTTATAAAGGCACGGCCTATGCAGGTTTTCAGGTGCAGAAGAATGCCAATACAATTCAAGCAGAGATTGAAAAGGTTTTGTCGATTGTGTTGAAACATCCGATAGAACTTACCGGATCCTCTCGTACTGATGCAGGGGTGCATGCCTTACAGAATTACTTTCATTTTGATTTTGAGCAAACAATAGATCCAGCCATTGTTTACAACCTGAATGCAATATTGCCAAGAGATATTGTAGTGCGTTCTATTTTCCCGGTACCTAATGAAGCACATTGCAGGTTTGATGCATTGTATCGGCAATACCAGTATTTTTTGACTTCTAAGAAAGATCCTTTTTCTACGGATACTGCATGGTATTATCCTTACAATGTGGATATTGAATTGCTAAATAAAGCGGCTGCATTACTTTTTAATTTTACAGATTTCACCTCCTTTTCCAAACTCAATTCTCAAGCATTTACCAATCAATGCACCATTACTAAAAGTGAATGGATTCTCAAAGGACATTCTTTAGCGTACTGTGTACAATCCAATCGTTTTTTGAGAGGAATGGTGAGGGGTTTGGTTGGAACGATGATTCTGGTTGGAAGAGGCAAAACATCATTAGAAGCTTTCGAACAAATTTTACTTTCTAAAGATTGCAGTAAAGCAAATTTTGCAACACCGGCGCAAGGATTGTTCTTGGTTGAAGTTGCTTATCCGGTATCTATCCTTGAACGGAAAATATCCTAATTTTTTATAGCCTTTGAGTAGCTCATTTAATTCTATTGATAATGATTCGCATACAATTTTATAAAAGCTTGTACATCTTTCCGGGTAAAGATCCAATTACGTTCTGAAATTCAAGATTGAGCATTACGGATGCCACCGTACTGCTGTTCATTCCACTTTTAGCATAAACTTCATCGATATGTACGGTTTCTTTTTCTTTTAAAATATTAACCAGTATTTGCTCTTCGCTAGTAAAGGAAATGAACAATTCTTTCTGCACTTTTTTCTTCACTTTTTTAGAAGCCCACCCAAGGGTGTCAATTAATTGTTCTGTGGTCTCCAATAAAATGGCTTTGTTGCTTCTGATTAGATAATTGCAACCTGCACTTTTTGCATCTGTCGTCTTCCCCGGAAAAGCAAAGACATCGCGATTGTAACTATTGGCAATTTCAGCGGTAATCATACTTCCTCCTTTTGAGGCAGTTTCTATAACTACTGTAGCATCGCACATGCCTGCCACTATTCTGTTTCTCCGAGGGAAATTATGTTTATCAGGCTTGGTTTGCTTTTTAAATTCTGTCAATAGTCCGCCATGCTGAATCATCTGCTTTGCAAGTGCTGTGTGCTGTGCCGGATAGATATTGTCTATACCGTGCGCTAATACCCCAACCGTTGGAAGGTTGACTGCTACTGCAGATTTGTGCGCTATGGAGTCTATGCCATAAGCAAGCCCACTTACAATGAGCACCTGAAGGCTTTGCAATTCTTCTACCAATTGTTCCGTTAGTTGTTTTCCATATTCAGTATTGCTTCTGGTGCCTATAATGTTGATGATTTTAGGAACGTTCAGGTCAGCATTGCCCCGGTAATAAAGCAGCACAGGTGCATCGTAGCAATGTAGCAACCGTTGAGGGAAGGTAACATCAGTCATAAAGAGCGGCTGAATTTTGTATTTTTCTATGAATACAATTTCTTCTTCAGCAGCAGCAAAACCATTAAAATCCTTTATGGCTTTAGCTCGTAAGGTTCCAATTCCGTCAATCTTTTCAAGTGATTGTTTTTTGGCGCTAAAAATATCCCGGGCATTGCCAAAATGTTCCACTAATATTTTAGATTGTACAGAGCCAATGTTGGGTACATCCGTTAATGCAATCTGGTACATCAGGTCATCTGTCATGCCATGAAAATAAATAAAAGTTGAACATGAATCACTAAGGTTGAAAATAGTTATTGGCCAGTGACTTCAAACTCTGTTCTTCTATTCATAGACCGTCCGGCTTCTGTTTTATTGTCAGCCACAGGTTTTGTTTCACCAAATCCTTTAGAAGATAAGCGAGTAGTTGCTATTCCTTTGGCAACGAGGTAATCCACTACTGCTTTAGCCCTATTAGCAGAAAGCTTCAGGTTGTCCGCAGGCTTACCAACATTATCAGTATGACCATTGATCTGCACTTTCAATGTTGGGTTATCGGCAAGAAGTTGTAAAAGGCGATCAATTTCGTTGATGCTGATATCTTGCAACATGGCTGAATTGGTTTCGAAAAGGATGTTTTTAAGCACCAAAGTTGCATTCATCGTAATCGGTTGTAAAGGGATATCTTTTCTATAAGTGCTGTCAGCTTCATTCTTACTTAGCATAAAAACCTCGCTGTAAAACAAATACCCTTTTCTATTGACTGCGAAAGTATAATCCTTGCCTACAGGTAGTGTAATGAAATAGTTTCCAGTTTCATCAGTCTGTACATTTGAAACAGCTTTGTGGGTGAAATTATCAATCAATTGCACAGCACTCGGCAATCCTTTGTTGGTGGTGGCATCATATACTTTTCCCTTGACGTACAGCGTTCTGGCAGGTCTGATATCGGGGCGAAGCTCAAAGCTATAAAGGTCTAATCCACCTCGGGTGTCTGAACGATCACTGGCATAATAGGCGGTTTTGCCGTCTGAAGATACAAACAAGGTTCCTTCGTTTTCAATGGTATTGATGGGGTACCCAAGATTTTCAGGAATGCTCCATTGGTTGTCAGGACCCCGTCTACAAACATATAAATCTGAACTACCATAGCCTTCTAATCCATTGCTGGTATAGTACAGCGTAGCATTATCTGCATGAATGAATGGTGCTTGGTCGTCCCCTTTGGTATTGATGTTTGGTCCAAGATTTTTAGATGGACCCCATTTGCCATTTGGCTGTCTGTAACTTACGTAAATGTCAGCAGCACCATAGCCTCCAGGTTGGGTACTGGTAAAATATAGCTCTCTGTTATCGGGGCTTAAAGAAGGTGCACTTTCCCAACTTTCTGTGTTGATATTCCTTCCCAGGTTTTCAGGTTCACTCCATCCTGTTGGGGTATAGTAGGATATATAAAGATCAAATGTTCCAAACCCTTCTTTGAAATCACCGGCGAAAATCAGCCATTCACCATCCTGCGATATTGTGATGGCGCCTTTATATGGTTCTAAATTAATATCACCTCTTATTGGGTGAGATAATCCGTAGGTCTTTTCTTTTGAAATGGCACTTTCAAAAAAATCTTCTCTGCCTCCTGTTTTTCGGGTAAAAACCAATAAACTGTCATCAATGGTAAAGGATGGATAGTATTCACTATTCGGCGTATTAACACTATCTCCGAGGTTTTTTGGTGCAAAAACGTAATTGGTTGCAGGATGCTTCCCTTTGTATTGTATCGCAAATTCCCAGCATCGCTTGCGGTATTCACCACTTTTTCTACTTCTATCGCTTAAATTGTTATTGGATAAAAATTCATTGATCGCAACCAATGCATCTTCAAACCTGCCAAGTCCGGCAAGATTTATGGAATAAGGAAGATTGAAGTCTTTGAAATATGCTGTATCTATTGATTTTCCTTGTTCATAATATTCAATGCAAGATTTATAGTTTTTCAATTCTCCATATACTCCGGCTAACGAAAGAATGGCATCCAAAAAACGCGGATCAATCTGTATAGCTGATTTCAGAATCGGAATAGCTTCATTTAATTGCCCATCCTGCATTTTTACAACTGCCTTATCGTAAAGAAACAATGCCTTTTTGTTAACCTTCGATAAATCAAAAGGCTGTGCTTTTGTGGCAAGGCTTACTAAAAGAAATAAAATCAGGAAAACGTTTTTCATAAAAGCATCTTACATGTATAATGAAGGTCGGAAAAGATTTCAAGCATTCTTGTTAAAAGTAATGAAAGAATATCAGGGTACATTGATGTACTTGTGAATCTGAAGGCTTAGCTCCCATTCAGGATGTAGTTTGATATATTCAATAATGAGTGGGGTCATGAGTGCCGATCGGTCCCATTCAGGCTGCAAATAGAGCTTACAGTTTTTGTTTACCAATGCAGCATGTGTTTCTGCCCATTCAAAATCGTTGTTGTTGTAAATGACAACTTTTAACTCATTTGCCTTAATAAGCACTTCCGGCAATGGAGCTTTAAATTTTTTCGGAGACAAGCATACCCAGTTCCACGATCCGGAAAATGGATGAGCACCTGATGTCTCTATATTGGTTTCAAAACCTGCTGCATGTAGCTTTTCTGTAAGTTCATCAAGATTGTGCATTAAGGGTTCTCCTCCCGTTACAACCGCTAGCCTGCCAGGAAATGCTGCTGCTTGGTCAACTATTTTGTCAATGGCAACTTTTGGATGTTTTTCAGCATCCCAACTATCTTTAACATCACACCAGAAACAGCCAACATCGCACCCGCCTAATCTAATAAAATAGGCCGCCCTCCCTTGATGAAAACCTTCGCCCTGGAGGGTATAAAATGCCTCCATCAATGGAAGCTCAGTTACGATAGATGATTCGGCCAACTAATTTTTATTTATTCAGGTGTTAATTGATGTGAGCTTTAAGTTATTTTATGGCTGCCTGAGCCGCTACTATCTTTTTTAGAAAAACTAAATAAGTAGGAAAGTGATCGCTATATCCTTCTCTGTATGTATTGCCATCCCATGTTCTCATTGGATAATTTTTGTAGCGCCCAATGTTTTCTACCAGATATTCTTTATTAAATATGTATTGTTTTTGAAAGAAAAATCCGCTTTGCTCTTTAGAAAGCCATGGAAAAGAAATAATGATTTGATCAAATAAACTCCAAGCATCCTGATATCCCAATGTGCCTAATCCATTATTGTACATATCTACCCATGGGTTATATAGCCCACCTTTCCGCACATCTTCTTTGTTGCCTCGAGTTCTTAATACTGCCGTTAAACTTGGGCTAATCGGGTCATCGTTTAAATCGCCCATGATAATCACCTTTTGGTTTGGATCGATAGCTGCCAATGAGTCGATATGTTTTTTGCAAACCATGGCAGCAGCTTCTCTATTTGGAGCACTTCTTACTTCTCCTCCCAATCTGCTTGGCCAGTGATTAACATATATATTGATGGTCTCCCCATCTAACTTACCCTGAACCCATAGCACATCGCGGGTATAATGAGGGTCTTTTTCAGTTGAGTTTGGAAGTGTAATGAACAGTTTATCGCTTTTCTCAGGAGTGAAATATTTAGGGTTGTAAAGTAATCCAACATCTACACCTCTGATATCTCTGGAATCGTAATGAACGATTTTCAAGTTTCTTTGCTTTAGTAAAGGGTGATGAATTAAATCATTTAATACTGTATCGTTCTCAATTTCAGCAACACCTAGCAAAGCAACGCCATCCGGAGTTAGATCTGTTCCTATCTGAGAAATTACAGTTGCAAGGTTTTTGACCTTTTTCCAATAAATAGTTCCAGTGTAGTTTTTTTCACCTGTAGGCGTAAATTCATTGTCGTTAACTATTGGATTATCTGTTGTGTCATAGAAATTCTCCAAATTATAGAAGCCTACGATAGCTACCTTGTAAGGGGTTTTTTGTGCCGAAACATTCAATGCGATCGCAAATAAAAAAAATACATATAGCTTTTTCATGTTTTCAGTTCTAACTGCAAACATACACCAGACGAGTTAGGAATTTATGGGTGCAGGTCATATTTTGAGGTTAAGAGATTGTGAAGAGTGCGATAAACCAATGATTAATTGTAATTTTGCCGCCTTGATAAATTTTATTATGCGAAAATCGATTCTACTGTTTTTAGTAATGTCTAGCTGCGCTGTCATGGCTCAGACAGAGAAAAAACCGGTACCTGACACCACCCACCGATCAGGTGACAGCACGATGGTATCCGACCTTAAAGATAACCTGCTAGACAATATTCCGGTAGTTTCATTAGACGAAAACGATCTGAATGATGCAAGTTCTCAAAATGTCTCTTCTGTACTAACGGCGGGTAGAGATCCCTATTTTAATGCAGCCTCCTTCAATTTTAATGCAGTTCGTTTTCGTATTCGTGGGTATGATGCTGATATGTTCAGTACATACATGAACGGCATACCTATGGATAACCTCGACAATGGTTTTACACCATGGGGTTTGTGGGGCGGTCTGAATGATGTAATGCGTAACCGTGATCTTTCTTTGGGTCTGCGTCCAAATACATTTGCTTATGGTGATATTGGTAGTACTACTAATATAGATGCAAGGGCTAGCAAGCAGCGCAAACAGACAAGTGTAGGATATGCTTATTCAAACCGTAACTACAATCACAGGATGAATGTGACCCATTCAACCGGACTTAGTAAAAAAGGATGGGCTTTTACTGCTGCAGGCAGTCGCCGGTATGCAGATGAAGGGTATATTCCAGGCACTTATTACGATAGTTGGAGCTATTATCTGGCGGTAGATAAGCGATTCAATAATAAGAACATGCTTTCTTTGGCTGTTTTTGGTGCACCAACTGAAAATGGAAAGCAAGGCGCAAGTACGGTCGAAGCTCAAGAATTGTCCGGAAATCATTATTATAATCCAGCCTGGGGATATCAAAATGGCAAGAAAAGAAATGCCAACATTGGCAAAACAAATCAGCCTTATATCATACTTACACACGATTTGAGATTTAATAACAATACCAGTCTTAGTACTGCTGTTGGATATTCCTTTGGTGAAAGAAGCGGGACTGGTATAGATTGGTACAATGCTGCTGATCCACGTCCTGATTATTACCGCTACCTTCCAAGTTATCAGGAAGATCCAAATATGGCTGAACAGGTTGCAGATAAGTGGAGAACAGACCCATCAGTTAGCCAAATTAACTGGGATAGGTTATACGATGCTAACCGATCAAGTTTTGAAACTGTAAAAGATGCAAATGGTATTATTGGAAACAATGTTAGTGGTCGCAGGTCACACTACATTATTGAAGATCGGGTTATAAATACGAATAGGATCAGTTTTAATAGTGTTGTAAATACCAGAATTGGCAATCATGTAGATGTAACAGGTGGAGTTGTTTACCAAATGCAGAAGAACAATTATTTCAAAAGAGTAGAAGATTTGCTTGGTGGTGAGTTTTATGTAGATTTGAACCAGTTTGCTGAAAGAGATTTTCCAACAAATCCTTTGGCTTCCCAAAATAATGTTGACAAACCAAATAGGATTCTAAAAGTGGGCGATAAGTTTGGCTATGACTATGATATTAATATCCAAAAGGCTTCTGCATTTGCTCAGACTGTTTTGAAGTTTAATAAGATTGACTTGTTTGGGGCAATTGAATATTCCAGAACCAGCTTTTTTAGAAAGGGAAATGTGAAGAATGGTTTATACCCTGAAAGTTCTTTTGGAAAGTCAACAGTTAATAATTTCAATAATTATGCATTCAAAGGTGGGGCAACTTACAAATTGAATGGTCGTAACTATTTTTATGTCAATGGATCCATAATGACACGAGCACCATTATTTGACAATGCATACATTTCGCCTAGAACCAGAGATTATTTACAAGATGGGATTTCCAGTGAAAAAGTTCAGACAATAGAGTATGGATACATTCATACATCACCTAATCTAAAATTAAGAGCTTCAGGATACTATACGCGGTTCCGAAATGGATTTAATGTGATATCTGGGTATAGTGATGAATTCAATACGTTTGTTAACTATGCTTTAAGCAATATTGATAAAAATCATTTTGGTGGCGAATTCGGGATAGAGTATCGCTTAACCCCGACTGTTACCTTTAATGGTGCCGCTGGTATAGGACGTTACTATTATAGCAGCCGTCAAAATATGAATGTTACCATTGATAATACAAACAAAGTAATTACCTCTGCAGTTGTTAATTCAAAGAATTTCAAAGTAGCCTCTACTCCACATGAAGCTTATACTGCCGGTTTTTCTTACCGTTCACCAAATTTCTGGTTTGTTACGCTTAGTGGAAGTTTCTTCGACCAAATGTTTCTTGAATTTAATCCATTGCGCAGAACGACAAATGCCATAGATGGATTGGATATTACAAAGCCTGACCAGTTTATCACATACAGAGATATTGTATATCAGACAGATTGGAAATCTCAATATACAGTTGATTTCTTTGGTGGTTATTCCTGGAGAGTTCCGAAGAGTTTAAGTATAGCACCGCGTTCTACTATTGCATTCAATGTTGGTATCAATAACCTTACCAACAACAAGGATATCATTACAGGAGGATATGAGCAATTGCGAATAGACAATGAGGAAGTAAATAAATTCCCACCAAAGCTTTTCTACGCTTATGGCATTAACTATTTCGCAAGTGTATCTTATAGATTTTAATTTATCAAAAACATTCTTAAATATAATAAAATGAACATTTCTAAAATTTTAAGTAAAACAGGTTTGGCAGCAATTATTATTGCCATGATGGCTATAGGCATTACAGCTTGTAATAAGCAGTTTGACCAACCCGCATCAAATACAGACCTTGGTGTGACAGCCAATCGTACTATCAAACAATTGAAAGCAATTGCAGGGGCTAGTGGAAGTTTCGTTCCTATAAATGACGATATCATTATCGTTGGTGTTGTTTCTGCTAATGATAAAAGCGGCAACCTTTATAAAGAGCTTTATATGCAAGATGCTACCGGTGCAATCTCTGTGCAATTAGATGCCTCTGGATTATATACTAGTTTCCCCGTAGGTAGAGAAATGGCAGTGCTATGTAAGGGTCTTTGGTTAGCTAACGTAAACGGAATGCTTAAACTATGCGTAAGAACTGTTGCAAATAATGTTCCTTCTGTTTCCGGCATTCCATCAGCATTGGTGAATACCTACACTCGTAGAGGAGCACTTAATCTTCCGGTAGTTCCAAAAGTTATTAATAATTTATCAGAGTTGAATGTTGACCTTCAAGGAGTTCTTATACAACTCAATAATTATGAAGTCCAGGATCAACAACTTGATTTTTTATATGGTGATACATCTGCTAATAAAAGCAGTATAAACATCACAGTTAAAAACTGTACAGGGGAAAATATTATTTTTAGAAATAGTGCTTATGCAAACTTTGCGGGATTGCGTGTTCCACAAGGAAATGGAAATCTGAGCGCTATTTATACCGTATATAATACAACCAAGCAATTATTGATACGCGATACATCAGACCTTAGATTGTGGGGCATACGTTGTGATGGTACCAACCCTAATACTCCTGTTGTTGTTAGAACGATACAATCTATCAGGGCATTAGGCGCAGGAACAACTGTACCTGCTTATACGGCTATAGAAGGTGTAATAGTGAGTAATACTGCGAATGAAGCTTCCGGTAATTACCGCATTCAGGATGCAAGTGGCTACGGTATTCAATTGAGATTTCTTACAGCATCTAATGGTAATTTCTCTTTAGGCGATAAGTTAAAAGTTACCATTTCTGGCCTACTTGTAGAACTATACAATGGAGACCTTCAAATTAATAATGTTGGAAGGGCTACTGTTACCGGAACTGGTACTGTTACGCCAAGAGTAACAACAGTCACAAATATCAATACAAATATCAATGATTGGTCCTCTACAGTTGTCCAATTGAATAATGTTACCATTACCCAAGGCTCATCATCTAGTTCAGGAATCAACTACAACGTTGTAGATGCATCGGGTTCTATCGTTTCTTTTGTAAGAACAACTTTGGGCTATTCCATGCCAATTTCTGCTACATCCATTACAGGATATGTTTCGCTTTTTAATACCACTTCTCAATTAACCATTCGCAATGCCGCTGATATTGTAGGTGGCGTTTTTCCAAATACACTTCTAGATCAAAATTTTGAAGGTACAACTACCAATGCCGATATTGCTATTGCTGATTGGCAGAATTTACCAGAAGTTGGAACTTTAAAGTTTCAAGGCAAATTGTTTGGAGGCACGAAATATGCGCAGGCAAGTGCTTTTGGTTCTGCACAAGCTAGTGTAAAAACATGGTTGGTTACTCCAACTTTTAACCTTAATAACTATACTACGGAAACGCTGACTTTTAAAACTAAAGATGGCTTCAATAATGGGGCTACGTTAAAGGTAAAAATCTCGACAAATTACAACAGTGCAACTAACACACCTTGGACAGCAACCTGGACAGATTTACCTGCAACTATATCATCTGGAACTACAACCGGTTTTGCAGCCAATTGGACAAATGCGATTGTAGATCTAAGCTCCTATAGCGGTACATCTGTGTACATAGCATTTGTGTATGAGGGCGGCGATCCTGCGCAAACATCTACTTATCAGATCGATGATGTCAGAATAACAGCTAACTAAAATCATCATTATCTTTTTATAAAGGCTGCCAGAAATGGTAGCCTTTTTTTATTGACATTTTTATCTTTGCTTTTGATCTTTCATTGTTTTCCTCATTGCGAAGGTTGCTTTTCCCGATAACGTAACGGTCTTCTTTTTGCCACCCTCACTTTTGCAACCAATTAAAAAAGAAAAATGAATAGAGTTGTATTTGTGATGGTGAGTTTGATATTTTTTTCAATAGCTGCAATAGGACAGGCTGAAATAAAAAAAGCCCAGGATACTTTAAGAAAAAACAGTAACCTGGAGGATGTTACTGTTGTAGGAAGGGGTAGTAAAATGGATTATCAGCAAATGCCTGAAATAGTAGGTACAAATATTTATGCAGGCAAGAAAAATGCGCTAATAGTGTTGGATAATGTACAGGGAAATGTGGTGACCAATACGATGCGGCAGGTATTGGCGAAAGTAGCTGGCATTCATATTTGGGAAAGTGATCCTAGTGGTATTCAGATTGGCATAGCAGCTAGAGGGCTTAGCCCGAATAGGAGCTGGGAGTTCAACATCAGGCAAAATGGGTATGATATAGCTGCTGATCCATTTGGATACCCTGAAGCGTATTATAATCCCCAATTGCAAGCGGTACAGCGGATTGAAGTGGTAAGAGGACAAGGGTCTTTGCAATACGGTCCGCAATTTGGAGGAATGGTGAATTACATTCTCCGTAATGGTAGTGATATAGAAAAGCCATTTCAGTTTGAAACACAACAAACTTTGGGCAGCAATAACATGATTAATACCTACAATGCTGTTGGCGGTAAAACAGCAAAGATTCATTATTATTCATTCTTTGATCACCGAGGCGGAAATGGATGGAGAGCCAACAGTAACTACTACACAAATGCAGGGTTTGGAACATTGACCTATTTCTTCACACCAAAAGTATCGCTGACAGTAGAAGTCATGCGTTCAAATATTCGGAGTCAGCAGCCTGGCGGATTGATAGATTCAATAGCAAACGCAGATCCTAAGAAAAGCTATAGAAGTCGTAATTGGTTTGATATTACGTGGACGAATCCTGCGTTAATATTAAATTACCAAATCAGTCCAAACACAAGGTGGAACACTAAATTATTTGCTACTATAGGCGACAGAAATAGTATTGGATTTACACCATCTTTAGGCATACTTCAATCGGATACTATTTACCCATCAACGCTAAACTATTCAAACCGCGTACGAAATGTTGACCAATATAGAAACTATGCATTGGAAAGTAGGTTCATTACCGACTATAGGTTGGGCGAATTTAACAATACAATCTCAGCAGGTATTCGGTTGTACACCGGTACCACGCATCGATTTGCAGATGCTGATGTAAAAAATGGCTCAGGCTCTGCAGGAACTGATTATGATATGGTAGGAATAAAAGATTACACAAGAAACATAGAATTTAAGTCACAAAATATTGCTTCTTTTGCAGAAAATATTTTCCGCCTTGGCAAAAAATTACTCATTATTCCTGGTATCAGATACGAATGGATTAAAGGCTCTGCTGCCGGAGTAAATGGAAATGATGCAACAGGAATCCCGATTATTTTACAGAATATTTCACGTAGCAGAAGCTTTGTTTTAGTAGGTGTTGGGGCAGAATTTCACTTGACTAAAGAAACGGAAGTTTATGCTAATTATTCGCAAGCTTATCGTCCAATACAATTCGCAAATTTACAAGCACCACCATCTACCAATCTAGTAGATCCTGATTTGAAAGATGCGCAAGGCTACAATATAGACTTTGGGTATCGCGGCAAAGTTGGGAACTATTTGCAGTTCGATGTCAGCGGATTTTATCTGCAATACAATAATAGAGTGGGGAATGTTTCATTTATAGATAGTTCAGGTTCTATACCTGTAAGTCGAATACTTGTAACTAATGTAGGCGCAAGCACTAGCAAAGGTTTTGAAGGTTATGCCGAACTTAATATAGCGAGAGCCTTTTCGATGAACAACAAAACTGAATTGAGTATTTTCGGATCGTACAGCTATTTGGATGCTCGCTATAGTAGCAAGCATAAAGACAAAACTATTCAAGGTAGAAAAGTTGAAAATGCTCCAGACAATATTTTTAGAAGCGGCATTTCTGCAGGCTGTCATGATGTGTTGCTTACATTTCAGTATAGTTATGTAGGGTCAACCTTCAGCGATGCAAATAATACTGAGGCAGTTGCTGCCAATGGACAGACCGGACTTATTCCTTCCTATGCCATAGCTGATCTTACAGTTTCTTATAGATTTAGTAAACAAATCAATGTAAAAACAGGGATTAATAACCTGATTGATCAACGATATTTTACACGTAGGGCAGGTGGGTATCCGGGACCCGGTGCATTGCCAGGAGATGGCAGAACATTCTTTGTATCAGTTGGGGTGAAACTATAATTGATTTTTTTTTCTTGTTCTTGGGCATTTTGATATATTTTTTAGGAGCTTTTGTTAGGGAAATATTAAGCTGTAAAATGGTGTATACTTTTCGGCTGTTCAAATCTTTCGCGGTTAAATACAGCGAAATTTCCTTGAGGGATAGCAAGTGATGTCCATTGATTATCTAATAGCATTTTTCCTATTAAAACAATCTGCCCAACATGGTATAGATAATGTACTTGCTGTCTGTTGATAGTTTCAATTAAAGTGTGTCTTTGGTTTCGAATATAAATCACTTTATCGAGATGATTATCAGAAATGGACAAAAATGCATCAAACAAACAATACCAATCGGCCTTCCATAATTTGAAAAGTTCATCTCTTGTGCTTCATCACTTTCAAATTCACTATCCCTGTTTCGCCATTCCTATTCACCATCCGTTGCAAGAAAATCTGTCCACCTTGAAATCATATTTCCATGCAGGTGTTTGACTATCATAGCTACGCTATTACTTTCATTGTTGAACTGCCAATTTAGTTGTTCTATTGTAAGCCGCTCTATTGTTTGTTTACCCAACAATTTATAGTATTCAAATTGTTTTCTTACTTCTAGAAGAAATGTATCATACCATTCTATTTCAGGATCATTTATTCACTTTTTTCTCAATCAAAATTACAGTGGCGATACCAAGCGTGTACATCAAAATATCTAACCACTGAAAATAATTACCAATAATAACAACTGCGATACGATTATTTTGAAGCCCAAGCAGTTTTGCTATATGCAGGTATTGCAATCCTTCTACAATATAAGCAAAAACCAAAACACCAATAGCGGTTGAATTTATAGATGTTTTGAAAAAGGCTTTTATAAAACAATATAGAAGAATCACAACCAGAAAATCTCCTACAAAGGGGCGAATGATTTGGTCGTTTACAAACATAGCAATCAATACTTCTGTAAAGAAGAGAAAGCAGAACAAAAGAAAATATTGTTTATGAAAGGCAATCATGGTTATTACAATGACAGCAATGCGAATTGAAGAATAATTTGTTATTTAATTTGGTCTTCAGCCAATGATTTTATCATAGCATTTCTTTCAATCAGAAAGGTTGTCATATATTTTTTTAGGACTAGTTTTTCTGCTAGCGTTCCCAGAATGCCAAGCGGTGCACCGAAGGAAAATTTATCCTTCATCAATGTTTGATTTGACTTTGTGGTAAATGTATGTATATGTTTCATAGATGAAAACGCACCTTTCACCATTTCATCTTCGAAACTATAAGGCCTATTCATTTTTGTGATTTTTACGGTCAACTTTTGTCTGATACCAAAATGAGTAGCTTGCCATGTAATGGTATCACCGGCTTCACACAGTCCCGAAGTTCTTCCTGCTATTGCTTTTTCATTTGTACGTTCAGTAGATTGCTGATGTACTTCAATACTTCTTGCCAGGTCAAAACAGGTTTCTATTGGTGCATTGATGAGCGTAGTTAAATGTATTGTTATCATGATAATGGAGATGAAAATGAAAGTATTTGTAAAGCTATATACTAATAAAATAAGGCTGCTGCATTTTACTACAACAGCCCTTGCATACTAAAGATGATTATTTTTAATTACCAGCAAGTATCGTTTTCTTGCACTCTACCAATATTGCATCATCCACAATGGAGCAATTTAGTCTTTACTGCTTCTCCCTTTAAACGCTCTTTTTGCAAAATATTTTGAAAATGAATGTTGCAAAAAAAGCAAACTAACTTCTTTACATTCTAATCCTTTATTTCTTTTTCCTTTGGAGCTACCGAACCCTTTATCGAGTCTACATTCGCTGCTTTAATTTCAACAGGTGGCGGTGGTGTCGGATGCTTACTGCTTACCAATTCCACATCAAATAACAATATTGAATTGGCCGGAATTCCTTTTGGATTCGCTCCTCCACCTGGTCGGGCCTGTTGCCCATAAGCTAGGGGTGATGGTATATAGAATGTTGCTTTTGACCCTGATTTTAATAATGCAACTCCTTCATCCCAGCCTTTAATTACTGCTCCACGACCCAATACAAAATTAAATGGCTGTACATGTCGAAATGCAGTGTCTTCGTTGCTATCGAACTTTGTTCCGTCCAAAAGCATTCCTGTGTAATTCATTGTAATGCTATCGCCATTCAAGGCCATTTCACCTGGTCCTTCTTTTGAAATGGAATAATAAAGGCCTGACGCTGTTTTAATTGGTGAAATTTTATTTTTGATGAAATATGCTTTCAACGCTTTATCATCTACAATCATTTGCTTGGCTGCAGCAGCTTTTTGTTTTACCTCTTGTTCTTTCATCTGCTTCATAAAGAGTGCTTGCTGTTCTTTTTGAACTAACTCCTTTGGTTTGATTGAAACAAGTTTAATAAAATACTGAACCTTGTCTCCCGATTTAATAAAATCAGGTTTCTTACTCTTTGAATTGCCAAACAAGGCGTCTGCATCTACGAGGCATACTATACTATCGCCAGGTGTCATTAGCATAATTGCTTCAATTAAGTCTCCTTTAAAAGATGGTTTTGCTACACCAAATGTAGCCGGCTTTCCCTTAAACGCCTGGGCCGTATTGTACATTAACCTGTTGTTACAAACTGATTGTAAATTGAGGAATATCTGATCACCTTCCTCAGGATTGGGTTTTGTTGGCTTATTGACAATAAAAGCATATTCCAGCTTTGGATTCAGCTTTTTATAGTTGAAAGTTGGTGGTCCGCTTACAGGCTTTTGTGGATTAGTTACGGGTTGCATTGTGGTTTGTTGAGCAGTAGCTGCCAAACTGATCAAACAGCTTAATAAGAATAAGCGACTTCTTTGTATCATATAGTATTATATTATTTTATTAGCGGTTAAAGTTAGAAAAAATGAATTTTAAGAACATTAATAAGAAGTTAATCCCCCCCTTTTGAGAAAAAAAATCATTTAAAACGCATTTAAAAGTAACTCCTTTCAATGGCAGCTTTCCTAATGAACAATATCAATGTCATTTCCACAATGCGGACATTTGTGGTGCTTTTTACCTCTTATTCTCTGCATCTCATCTAAAAATCCACCCGTAATAATACCCGCCGGTAATGCAAAAATGGCAACACCCAACAAAAGAATTATCGATGTCATAAACTTCCCAACTACAGTAATAGGAACCATATCGCCATAGCCAACTGAAGTAAGCGTTACAACTGACCACCATAGTGTAGCAGGTATGCTCGAAAAAACCTTTGGTTGCGCCAAATGCTCTACAAAATACATAATGCAGGATGAAATAATGATAAGAAATACGATCAGCACCACACTTAACTTTAACTCATTGGCTCTTTTTACAAAGACATCCTTAATCATCTTTGCAGACTTCATATAAGCTGTAAGCCGAAACAAGCGCAAAAAACGTAGCAACCTCAAAATTCGCAAGACCCTTAGATCAAGCCCTACTACTACATGAATATAAAATGGAAGGATAGCGACCAAATCTATTAGCGCATCAATGGAAACCATGTACTTTAACCTGCCAAGTATAGAGTGCTTATATTTAGGGTCATGGTTACAACTCCATACCCTTAGTACATATTCTATTGAAAAAATAATAACAGATATGAGATCAAAATAGTGAAAAAAGTCAAAGTACTTATCATGAATGGGTTGTACTGTTTCCAGAATAACTACAATTACATTTAAAATGATAAGAATAATTAAAAACCCATTGATAATCTTATCCCATTTGGTTTCTCCCAATTCCGGATGAAGGAGAATATGAAGCTTCCTCTTTGTTGTCCGATACATGTGCAGTCAATATTTTAGCAATTTTAAAATTAAGGAATATTGCATGTTCCTCGTCTTTAATTTTAGTTTTATTTCAATTCGCCGATATGCAAAGCCTTTATCCCATTTATTTCCTTTTAATTAAATCCTTTCTGTTGTGATATTTCTCACTCCAATTGAAACATTTAAAAAACATATAAAAACGATTATAGCTACAGTAACTACATTTGCGCTAAACTTTTATTTCCGCAGTGAGCTTATTCTATTCAATATTTATCCGATTGTATCCATTGTCAATTTGGCTTGCTTCCCCATTTAATCAGAAAGCAAAGCTTTGGATAGCAGGCAGAAAAAATATTTTTTCAGAATTAGAAAAGGCAATTGGCAAGAGCACTGCACCCTTGGTCTGGATGCATTGTTCATCGCTTGGAGAATTTGAACAAGGTCGTCCTGTAATTGAACAATTGAAATTACAAAATGACAACATCAAAATTTTAATTACTTTTTTTTCTCCTTCTGGTTATGAAGTAAGAAAAAATTATGAGCTCGCAGATTTTGTTTTTTATCTACCTATGGATAGTGCTGAAAATGCCAATCGATTCTTTGAAATAGTACAGCCACATCTCATCATTTTTGTTAAGTATGAATTTTGGCATCATTACTTGCAACAAGCGAAAAAGAGAAATGTCCCTTTATTATTAATATCCGCTATTTTTCGAAAAAATCAATCATTCTTCAAATGGTATGGCAATTTCTATAAAAACATGCTAACCTGCTTTACACACATATTTGTTCAAAATGAAAATTCTGTTTCGTTACTAAATACTATAAACATTTCTAACGTTTCGTTGTCAGGGGACACCCGTTTTGACAGAGTTGTTGAAATAGTAAATGAAGTTCAATCAATTGAAAAACTGAATAACTTCATAGGAAAATCAAAGGTCATTGTTGCAGGCAGCACATGGTTAGAGGATGATAAAGAATTGGCACATTATGCCAATACCAAAAGTCAAGTCAAATTTATTATTGCACCCCATGACATTGGGCCAGACAGATTACATGAATGCCTGAGCCTTTACAAACATTCCCTATTATACTCAGGGTTAACAAACAACACCCCGATATCAATTAATACCATTGTGATAGACAGTATTGGAATGCTTAGCCGATTATACAAATATGCTACCGTTGCTTATGTAGGCGGCGGATTTGGCGGAGATGGCGTCCACAATGTGTTGGAACCTGCAGTATTTGGAAAACCGGTTTTGATAGGTCCTGAATTTGAAAAATATGTTGAAGCAGTAGATCTGGTAGATGCAGGAGGCGCTATTGTTGTTGAAACCACACTGGATTTAGAAAAAACGCTAGATAAACTTTTGCAAATGGATGAAAACTACAAAAACATTTGCCTTACTTCTAAAAAGTTTGTAGAAAACAGAATAGGAGCTACAAAAAAAGTAGTTGAATATATTTACAAAAATCGCCTTTTAACCAGTTGATCAAACGTCTTTACAAGCTCTAATGACACATCCCACCCAAGTTTTATTTTCAGCTCTCTTTGTATCCAATATTCTGCCTCCGCAAAAATGTGGAAACTATTGATCGTTTTTATTGAACGCTCATACATTGTTTCATCGCCCCTAAAAAGTTCACGAATAAAGCTATGCCGATCATTAATAGTTATTGCCTTCTTTAAATCTTTTACCGGAAATTCCTGTAATACTGCCGCTACTTCAGTTTTGTTTTCTTTTAATGAATCGTTCAAAGAAGAACCATTTGCTCCTTCAGCTATCACATCATTTAGTTCAAAAACAACTTTTTCCTGATGAGCAAGTGTAGGGAACTCCATTAATGGATCTAAAGCCCATGGACTTTCCACTTCTTCCTTATTTGGATATACACTTTGCCATGGGTCCTGTTCTATAAAATGAGGGATTGGTTCAGGGACAGTGATTGGAGTCGGAATATTTACCAATGCTTGTTCAACAACTTTAAGCGTTGGGATGAACGCTTCCGCCAATTCCGGCTCGGGCTCATAAATTGGCTCAGTTTCAATGACAGGTGCCATTATAGGTATTTGATCGTTTGCTATTGCTTCCGTTTCATTAACCGGACTACCAACAATAGTAAATGCTCCCATTGCATGAGGTACAATTACAGAAACTTTACTTTTAGATTGGTTATTGGTCTTGTTTGCAAGCATTAGCAATTCGCTTTGCAGCAACTGTGTAGTTACCAGCATACTATGCACATCAGCATTCATTGAAAGCTGGTCTAGTAATTTTTCAATTAAAACGCCCACTCTTTCCATCGGAAAATATACTTTTGGGTCTTTAAGGGTTAAAGCGTTAAAATTACTAACCTTTTTCGTACAACAACAAGTTATAATTGCACAATGTTTATAGAACCTAATATTTCTGGTGAACGCCGCGGATGGATTGAAGTCATTTGTGGCAGTATGTTCAGCGGAAAAACCGAAGAATTAATACGTAGACTTAAAAGGGCCAAAATTGCAAACCTCAAAGTTGAGATATTTAAACCCGCCATTGATATTAGATATGATGAAATGGCCGTAGTAAGCCATGATTCCAATTCTATCCAATCTACACCGATAGACAATTCACAAACCATATTATTAATGGCCAATGGAGTAGATATTGTAGGAATAGATGAAGCGCAGTTCTTTGATGATGAAATAATAAATGTCTGCGAAAAGCTTGCATTGCAAGGCATCCGAGTGATTGTTGCAGGTTTAGATATGGATTATCTCGGAAGACCATTTGGACAAATGCCCAAGCTATTGGCGGTGGCGGACTTTATTACCAAGTTGCATGCTATCTGTGTAAAATGCGGCAATCTTGCTAATATTTCCTTTAGAAAAACCGATGAAGAAGGGCAAGTGGTTATTGGAGAAATGGATATATATGAGCCCAGATGCAGAAAGTGTTATTATGACACAAATAAATTGCAGGATATCCGTTAATTACCCTTTTGAAAAGCATTCAAACTATAATAGCCCTTTTTAAAAAAGACCTGTTGCTTGAAGTTCGTCAACAGTACAGCTTTTATGGCATATTGCTTTATGTTACATCTACCATTTTTGTCATTTACCTGGCCATGGGGCAACCTGAAGATGATGTTTGGAATGGATTATTCTGGATTATACAATTATTCGTATGCGTGAATGCAATTGCGAAGAGCTTTTTACAAGAAAACAGGGGGCGAATGCTCTATTTCTATTCTATTGCCGGTCCTAAAGATTTTGTTCTGGCAAAATTGCTGTTCAACAGTTTACTCATGCTTTCATTGAGCTTGACAAGCTTGGTACTTTTTCTTGTTCTTATGGGAAATCCACTTTCTAAACCATTGCTTTTTGTTGGACTAGCCTGCCTTGGAGGCGTAAGTTTAAGCTTGGTTTTCACTTTTTTGGCAGCTATTGCTTCCAAAGCGCAACAACAGGCAGCTCTGATGGCCATTCTTGGGTTTCCGCTTATAATTCCCCAAATTCTCCTATTGATGAAAATATCTACTATAGCTTTTTCATCCGTTATTCAAGCAGGCTTAGGCCAGATGGTGCTGCTATTAATTGGATTAGATGCAATGGTGATTATGTTATCCATTATATTGTTTCCTTTTTTGTGGAAGGATTAGTAAAACATTTCTGCTTTCATATTGATAACCATCCCCTATTTTTGCACCCAAATTTCAACAAAGCTGAATGACAATATTATCATTCAGCTAAAACCAAGTAAACCATGATTAGAAAATCCTGGTGGAAAGTATTTTCGATTGCTTTGCTGTCATTTACATTTACTGCTGGCTTTCTTATAAAAGTTCCTCACGTAGGCAATCTTTACGGGTCTATCCGCAATTTCTTTTTTCATGTACCTATGTGGTTTGGAATGATGATTTTATTTATAGTATCCGTTGTATATGCCGTTAAATATTTGCGTAATCCATCTCACGATGCCGATCTTTATTCAATGGAATTTGCAAAAACAGGGATCGTTTTTGGCGTTTTGGGCCTAATTACCGGAGCCATTTGGGCCAATTACACTTGGGGTGAACCGTGGAGCAATGACCCAAAACAAATATTGGCCGCGGTTGCATTGTTAATATATGCCGCCTATTTTATTTTAAGAAGTTCTATACCTGATTTGGATAAAAGAGCAAAAATTGGAGCCGTATACAATGTTTTTGCATGTGTTATGTTAATCCCAACGCTATGGATTATCCCAAGAATGGTAGAAAGTCTTCACCCTGGTGGACAAGGTGTAGATGGCAACCCCGGAATGGCTGGAAAAGATTTAGACCCAACAATGCGAATCGTTTTTTGGCCAGCAGTTATTGGATGGACTTTATTGGGTGTTTGGATAACATCACTAAGAATAAGATTTGAACAATTAAAAGAAAAACAACTAAATGCTAAATATTAAAAACATATTGCTATTTGCACTCTTTATTTTTACTTCAACAATCCTTTTTGCACAAGATAAAATTGTGGCATCAAGTGACTCGTCATTTATGGCTTCTGAAGGCAAGATTTATGTTGTAATGGTAGTTGTTTTGACTATTCTTGCCGGATTAATTTTATTCCTTTTCCGACTAGAATTTAAATTGAAAAAGTTAGAAAAATCTGGAGCTAACAACTAAAATAAAACAAATAAATTCTTTACGATTATTCCATTTTGAAAATTTAAAAATTAAAAAAAATGTCAGTTACTGAAAATTATAGCTTCTTCGACAGCGTTACGAAGAGCTTTGATAAAGCAGCCAAGTTCACATCTTGGGATCCCGGAATTCTTGAGCAAATTAAAGCCTGTAACAGTGTTTACCGAATGAAATTTCCTGTCAGAATTGGAGATAATATAGAGGTGATTGAGGCTTATCGCGTACAACACAGCCATCACAAAACTCCATGCAAAGGCGGAATTAGATTCAGCATGGCAGTAAATCAAGATGAGGTAATGGCACTTGCTGCACTTATGACTTACAAGTGTGCCATTGTAAACGTTCCTTTTGGAGGCGGTAAGGGAGGAATAAAGATTGATCCCAAAAAATACAGTGCATACGATTTAGAAAAAATTACACGTCGCTATACAGCTGAATTAATTAAGAAAAATTTTATAGGACCTGGAACAGACGTTCCAGCACCTGATTATGGAACAGGAGCCAGGGAAATGGCATGGATACTAGACACTTACGTAGCAATGCACCCGGGTGAAGTGGATTCTGCAGCTTGTGTTACAGGTAAACCCGTTTCACAAGGAGGCGTAAGAGGCCGAACAGAAGCTACCGGATTGGGCGTATTTTACGGAATAAGGGAAATATGCAATATGCCAGATGTTATGGGTAAGCTAGGTCTTACAACTGGCATTGTTGGAAAAACAGTTGTCGTTCAAGGCATAGGAAATGTAGGATACCATTCAGCCAAATATTTTAGAGAGAATGGAGCCAAGGTGATCTGTATTTCTGAACATGATGGTGCTGTATTTAATGCTGAAGGACTACACGAAGAAGAATTGATACAGTTTAGGAAAAAGACGGGTTCAATTATAAACTTTCCCGGAGCAACGACACTTGCACATACAAACGATGCTTTAGAGCTTGATTGTGACATCTTAATTCCTGCTGCTTTAGAGAATGTCATAAATGCAGAAAATGCGCCAAGAGTAAAAGCCAAAATTATAGGTGAAGCTGCAAATGGTCCATTAACCCCCGAAGCTGATGAATTGTTATCAGCAAAGGGTACATTGGTTGTACCTGACATGTATTTGAATGCAGGTGGTGTAACTGTTAGTTATTTTGAGTGGTTAAAAAACCTAAGCCATGTGAGATATGGCAGACTTGAAAAGCGCTTTACTGAAAATAAAGATAAGCACATTATCAAGCAAATGGAAAGCATGACGGGTAAGAAAGTAGACGATGAAGCTAAACAATTTATTGAGCATGGAGCAGACGAAATAGATTTGGTTCATAGTGGACTTGAAGAGACTATGATTTCGGCTACCAGGGAAATAATGGATGTTTGGAAAAGCAATCCTGCTATACCGGATATGCGGACCGCTGCCTACGTATCAGCCATCAATAAGGTTGCTACCAGCTATGCTGAATTGGGAATATTCCCTTAGTATTTGGATTAAAATTTCATAAAAATAAAAATCCCTGCCTCAATTGCAGGGATTTTTATTTAGCTTTACCTCCTCATTAATTACGAAAGCGTCTGATTTAATCTTTTACTATTTGTTCATTTATTGGTGTTTTGAAGTCATTTTTGCTAAAAATTAGTTTTTTTCTAACAATGAATGTATATCAGACGTATTATTCTATTTGATTAAAACGTTTATATTCGCAACGATTAATAAAGCTTGAACAATAAAATTTAATTTCGTATCGTTTTACCAAGTTTAAATTGTCCCAAATGCAGAATGTGTTGCGTATCAGAAATTTCACCATCCTAGTGGCTATATTAGTACTGGCTGGTTCATGTAAGAAAAAAGTAGAAAAGTCGGATATGACCGGCTGGAACTACAATGACAAAAACATGGGCGGTTATAATACAGCCAAATCCAAAAGTATAAAAACCGGACCTGGTTTGGTGTTTGTACAGGGTGGTTCATTTACCATGGGAGCTACAACTGAAGATATCATGGGCGATTGGAATAATATTCCTCGCCGTATCACAGTTAACTCGTTTTTCATTGATAAAACAGAAGTTGCAAACATTCACTACCGTGAATATATTCACTGGATTGAGAACGTTTTTAACGACCCTCAATTTGAAGCTGTAGTAAACGGTTCTAAACCCGATACACTTTGCTGGAGAAGCGAATTAGCATTTAATGAACCTTATGTTGAGTATTATTTCCGTCATCCATCATATAATTATTATCCTGTAGTCGGTGTGAATTGGAAACAGGCGCATGATTTCACTATTTGGCGTACAGATAGAGTTAACGAAAATGAGTTGATACAAAATGGATTTCAAAATAAGAACGTAATTAAAACAGAGTTGGCTGGTGGTGGTCAGGAAAACTTCAACACCAAAGCTTATTTAATGGGTGAGTACCAAGGGGTACCAAAAAAACCGACGAAAGGTAAAAATCAATTAAAAGATTCTCAAGGAAGACCAAGGAATTATGTAAAGTTTGATGATGGAATTTTATTGCCCGGATATAGGCTGCCAAGCGAAGCTGAGTGGGAATATGCAGCTTTAGGATACATTAATCAAAATCCTAATCCTCGTAAATCTGAAAAGAAGCGCGGAGAAGAAAATTTCACAAACAGACAGATTTATTCTTGGCAAAATGATGGTTTTGACAACTTGAGAGCTACGCGTCATGGAACATGGCAAGGTCAGTTTCTTGCCAACTTTAAAAGACAAAGTGGTGACAACATGGGTATTGCAGGAGGGTTGAATGACCGTTCGGCCATTCCAGCCGAGATTACAGCTTTCTATCCAAATGGTTTTGGAATATACAACATGAGTGGAAATGTATGCGAGTGGGTTGCCGACGTTTATCGTCCCATGACCAATCTTGATGCTGATGACTTTAACCCATTCCGTGGTAACAAGTTCTTAAAAGTTGACAATGCAGGTGGCCAAGGTAATCTTCGCGATAGCATAGGTAGAATCAAAATGATGCCAGAAGCAGATTCTTCTCTTCGTATGCGTAGAAACTACCAAAAATCTTACGCAGTTAATTATATGGATGGCGACTCTATTACCAATACATTTTATGGTTATGGCATTACTACATTAATATCCGATCAATCTCGTGTTATAAAAGGTGGCAGTTGGAATGATAGACCATATTGGTTAAGTCCAGGAACACGCCGCTTCTTAGAAGAAGACCAAAGTGGCAATACTGTTGGTTTTAGATGCGCCATGATTGCTCCTGGATCTCCGGAAGGTCCAAATCGCAAAACGGGTAACTTCTTCCCTGAAAGAAGACAAAAGAAATAAGATAAGTTAAAGGTAAATACAAAACAGAAAGAGCCATCCGGTAAATCGGGTGGCTTTTTTTATAATAAAGAGCAATAGGTATTACTTTTGTTTGAAACGCTTAAATTTCGATGATACAAGACTTATACCAGTTGTACCTCAGGCATCAATCAGTGCAAACGGATACACGTAAATTAAAACCAAATGATATTTTCTTTGCCCTCTCCGGCCCCAACTTCAATGGTAATGATTTTGCATTAAAAGCATTGGATAATGGAGCAGCATATGCCGTAATAGATTCTGATATAGACCCATTCAATGATCGATTGATAAGGGTAGATAACGTCTTGGAAACACTGCAACAATTAGCCAAGCATCACAGAGAACAATTCAACATTCCGTTTATTGCCATTACAGGTAGTAATGGAAAAACGACAACAAAAGAGCTTGTAAACGCAGTGTTAAGTTCTCATTTTATGACTTACACTACTCAGGGAAACCTAAACAACCATATAGGAATCCCACTTACCATTTTGCAAGTGAAAACTGATGCAGAAATGGCTGTAATTGAAATGGGGGCGAATCACCAAAAAGAAATTGAAGGTTATTGCAAATATGTAAAACCTACCTATGGCATCATTACAAACTGTGGGAAAGCTCATTTGGAAGGTTTTGGAGGATTGGATGGAGTTAGAAAAGGAAAAGGAGAGTTATTTGATTACCTAAGCATACAAAAAGGCGAAGCCTTTATTTTCAATGATTATGATTACCTAAAAAAAATGAGCCGCCAAATTTCTAAAGTAATTACTTACGGAACAAGCAATGCAAATACAATTGGAAGAGCGGTTTCTGCAGATGATTATCTGCAAGTAGAATTATATAGTGAAGATTTACCGGTTGTCATTAAAACCCGATTGGTTGGGGACTACAACCTGCCAAATGTACTATGCGCAATTGCAGTAGGAAAATATTTTGGCGTTCCTCTAAATAAGATTACGAATGCCATTGAGGGATATACACCCGGAAATAGTCGGAGTCAGATGATTATCAAAAATAGTAACCACATCATTCTGGATGCATACAATGCCAATCCGTCCAGTATGAAACTGGCAGTTGAAAATATTGCTAACATTCACACAGAACACAAAGTATTGATGCTGGGCGGAATGATGGAACTGGGGGCAGAAAGCATTAGCGAACATCAGGAAATAATTAAGACTATCAATAAATATTCCTGGGATAAAGTTTTGTTGGTCGGTGGTGATTTTCAGAATACCAATCATTCATTTTTATACTTCAATAATGCTGCAGAGGCTGCAACTTGGCTTAATGGCAACCCAGTTTTAGATAGTTATGTTTTGGTAAAAGGAAGCAGAAGTATTCAGATGGAACAATTAGTTGCTTCTTTATAACTCGCCTACTGACAAAATAACAAGGGTATGAAAATTGTGCCATAGAATGTTGAACAAAGTAAAATACAATGAGTACCAACCAAAAAGAAACATTTACAAATATCGTCCATGGTGAAATTCCTGTACTTGTTGATTTCTCAGCAGAATGGTGTGGACCTTGCAAAATGATGAAACCTATTTTAGATGAATTACACCAAATGATGGGTAACAAATTGAGAATTCTAAAAATCGATGTAGATAAAAATAAGACGTTGGCAGGTTCTTTAAATATTTCTGGGGTACCAACGCTTATTTTGTATAGTAAGGGAAATATTTTGTGGAGACAATCCGGAGTGCAATCAGCTCAGCAACTGCAAAAAATAGTGCTTCAAAAAGCACTATGAATACAATGAAACCCCCAGGGAAGTTTAGAATGCTACCTTTGTAGCAACAGTCTTTATTTATGAGCCAGAAAAGCAATCCAATATTATACTTGTGGGCAGTACTTACTAACCGATGTCCAAGATGCAGAGAAGGCAAAGTTTTTGTAACCAAACATGCATATGACTTCAAGAATAATTTGAAAATGCATGAATTTTGTCCTGTTTGTGGTCAGCCTTCTGAAATAGAAGTTGGATTCTATTATGGCACCAGCTATGTAAGCTATCTTTTAACCGTAGTCTATACTGGACTTACATTTGTTTGCTGGTGGTTGCTGCTTGGTTTCTCACTATACGATAACAGCATTTTTTATTGGCTAGGTGTTAATGGGGTAACTTTGTTATTGCTTCAACCTTACTTCATGCGCTTATCAAGATCGCTTTGGCTCAGTTGGTTTGTGAAATATGATCCGAACTGGAAACAAAATAAATTAGGAGATTTTGAAAGAGTAGTAAAAGAGCAAATGAATAATTGGTAATTATTTATCCTTAATGCACGACCAAACTCCTTCTTTGTTTCTAAAAAATGAATATTGAGCTTCTTCGGTCCTGCTTCTAATTTTTCCTTGTATCAGTTCGCAAACTTTATACTGAGCAATTGTAGGAAAAATCATAGCTCCTGTAGGTGCGGATGGATATTTTATAAGCGTTTCCGCTTCGGTAATTTTTATTTCATTTACAAATGCTTCCTTATTCATCAATCGAATAAAAGTAATTCCAACTTTTGTTCCTTTTCCCGCTGCTTCCACTTGCTTTTCGTATATCATCCGCTTAACTATTCTATTAGAAAATGTTGCCTGCATTGAAAAAGAGGGTATTGGTACAAAAGAACATCCAACAGTATTGTTATTCCATCTTGGAGAACCTGGTATTTGCTCAAATGAACTTTTAACAGAATCAAGGTTGCGTATTTGCGTATTCGGAATCCATTCATCTTCTAAGGATCCTTCTACTTGCACTTTATATAGGTAAACAGTTTTTTCTTCTTTCACCTTTGCCTTTTTCCAGACACCATTTACTTTTACCTCAGCTACTTTTTCATAAACCAATTTGCTGCTTAATTCTACACTTGGTTGATCCTTATTTACATTAGAAACAGGAAGAATTTTTTCTGACGTAGAAGGAATAATTCTAACCTTATTATTGTCAATTTTTACAGTAAATATTGGTGCTTGTGTAAGCGGAACTGTTGAATAATCCGTAGCTAAAATCGAAGGAACTTGCCGTTTTTCTATTTGCTTTCGTTGGCTAAAGCTGACCGAACTATTATCTACTTTTATTAAATAAATCTGTGCAATAGAAAGTGGCTCTAAATTGGACTTTGAAACCGATCCAATATGTGATACATTTATAATCGTTTGCTGCCTGTTTATTTTTACCGAACTATTGTCAATAATTATTTTATAAGTCGGAGCAATCGTCAATGGTGCAGTCACAAAATTGCTAACCACTACAGGTATTACTAATTGCGATATCTTCTGCTCGGCTTTGCTGACTACGGTACTATCATAAATACTTATCATCAAACAAGCAGTTGAAATCAAAGGTTCAAAACGCAATTCGGAAGCTTTGGGTGCTTCCGGAAAAGTAATGGCTTCCGGACTTAGTTCCGCCTTTTTTTCTTCCTTCACTTCAGCAGGCTTTTTAAAAGCTGAAGCCGAGTCATTTGCAGTAATTGTTTTGGCAATAGGCTTTCCATAACTTTTAACAAATGTTTCCTCCGAGGCAGTATCACTTTCCAAAGTTTCTTGAATTTGAACAACAGCAGGAGGCTTCAATTCTGGTTGAATAATGTCAATCTTCAATGGAGCATCATCAGCCTTTACTGTATTCGGTACTATTCTGCTGTTGTCCTCTTCCTTATTGCTTTGAGATCCCTTTTTGTTTGTAGAATCTGCTGAATCTCTATTCTCATCCTTTT
This sequence comes from Segetibacter sp., assembly GCA_031424295.1. Lineage (GTDB taxonomy): Bacteria > Bacteroidota > Bacteroidia > Chitinophagales > Chitinophagaceae > Segetibacter. The sequence continues at coordinate 75,810 of JANPHE010000031.1, forward strand.
CAGAATTTTCTTTTTCTATCTGTGCCAATATCTCCGAATCAATCAATTTTGCCCTTGCCTTAGCCAACGAGTCAGACCTTTTTATAGATTCCTGAAAAGCTGAACCCGGAGGCTTTATGTTTCCCGCAGCCACCGTCTTTACATTGGCAACAGACTTATCAGGCGTTATAGGTTTTGCTATTTTAACTTCTGCCGGAGATTTTTTGGGATAAGCAATTTCATATGCAATTTGCGCTGCTCTTTCCTCTTCCTGTAACCGGGCTACGCTTTGCCACATCCTTTTTCCTTCCTGCCTTTTAGTTGTATAGTAGATAACATCACATTCTTCTGCCAACCCTGTTCCTCTGGTTTTCAATATTTCTACCTTCAATCCATTTGCCAAAATTAGTACTTGGTGATTGCTATATGTAGTAGTATCCGTTTGTGTAAATGATTGGATTGCAATAAACATCAACAACAGTGTCGTAATAATTCTTAGCCGCTTTCCAAACATCCTACTTTGCATTTTCCTTTTAACTTCTTTAATGTTGTGTCTCAGAGGCTACTAAGGTAATTCATTGACCTTAACATCCCACGAGATTGTGCAGCCTGACCGCCGAAGTGTTTCTGCTACAGAGCAATATTTATCAATAGATAATGAACATGCCCTTTTTGCCTTTTCAAAATCAATGCTCCCTTTTAATAAAAACTGCACATTGACTATTTTCCATAATGATGGCTCCACCCCTTCTTCACGAAATCCGTCTATAACTATTCTAAATGAAGATATGGTTTGTCGTTGCTTTTGTAAGATTGAAACCACATCGATTCCGCTGCAACCACCCAATGCCATTAATAAGGATTGCATTGGACTAATGCCAAAATTGTTGCCACCAAAGTTTTTTCCTGCATCCAGCTGAATTTTTAATCCGCTAGAATCAATTGCTTCAATACCGAACCCTTCATCCTTCCTTTCAAGCTCAATACGCACCATAAACCATAGTTTAGCCAAATGTAGGCTGGAAAAAGAGTAAATGGCAGTATATAAAAATAATATACGAACTAAAATCAGGAACTTTTATTATTAATTCCACATTTTTAAATAATACGGCTTACCTTTGCAGCCCAAAAATTATTTTTTAACCAATCAGGGAATCACAATGAACAATTATGAATTGATGGTGATTTTTACCCCGGTTCTTTCTGACGACGAATTCAAAAACGCTCAGAAAAAGTTTTCAGATCTTATCACCGCAGCAGGTGGGGAAATGATAAACAGCAACCCATGGGGATTAAAATCACTGGCGTACCCTATTCAGAAGAAAACAACCGCTATCTATTGGGTTGCTGAGTACAGGGCGTCATCCGACTTCAATGAGAAGCTGAAAATCCAGCTTCTACGTGATGAGCAAGTGCTACGTCACATGATGAACAGGCTCGATAAATACGCCGTCGAGTACAATCACAAAAGAAAAAGTGGCGTACCTACAGGAACCGAAAAAGCAACGGAGGTATAATCATGGCAAAAGCAAATGAAATAAAATACCTGACTGCGATTAAGCAGGATAAACGTCCGAAAAAATTCTGTCGTTTTAAGAAGTATGGTATTAAGTACATCGATTACAAAGACGCCGAGTTCCTGAAGAAATTCCTAAATGAGCAAGGTAAATTATTGCCACGCCGCCTAACTGGTAACTCTCTAAAGTACCAACGTAAGGTGTCTGAAGCAGTAAAAAAAGCCCGTCAAATGGCATTGTTGCCGTATGTAACGGATTTATTTAAATAGACAAGCTGAGTAGCTGATTTTAATCAAGTCAAGAGATTTATTCTCTTTCTCTAAATTAGAAATCATTTGCTCAACATTAGTAACCCGTCCCTAATTTCGGTGAAAAGCCGGGAGACAGTCACAATCTTAGATTGGGCTCTTGGGAACTAAAAAAAGTACAATGCAAATAATATTAATTCAAGATGTTGACAACCTGGGCGGCGCCAATGAATTGGTGTCCGTAAAAGCCGGGTATGCACGCAATTTTCTTATTCCACAAAAGAAAGCTGTTGAAGCCAATTCGTCTAATCTGAAGCAGATGGAAGAAAGGCAAAAGCAAAAAACCAAGAAAGAAGCCAAGCTTTTGTCTGAAATCAATACGGTAATAGCTAAACTAAAAGAAGGTCCTTTGAAAATCGGTGCAAAAACCGGTACAAGTGGCAAAATCTTTGGTAGTGTTACCTCATTGCAAATCAGCCGTGCCATCCGCGATCAAAAAGGATATGAAATTGACCGCAAGCGCATTCACATCTCAGACGAAGTGAAAGAATTAGGTTCTTACAAAGCATCTATTGATTTTGGTAATGGCAACACGACCGAAGTTGAGTTTGAAGTAGTAGCTGAATAAGATACTCAATATCATTAAACAAAAAAACCTGCCTTTGAGGCGGGTTTTTTTTGTTTTAAAACCAATCACGAATTATCCTTCTCACCATTCTAGCATTGCACCCTTGCAATAGAATTTAACCTCTTTGTAGAAAACCATTCTTTGATTTTTTTGATAAATGATTGATTTATTACAGAAAATCTAATACAAATTTTTAGCTTTTTTTATGCAATCTTGATTTTTTGTTTCTTTTTTATCAAGAAAAAAGAAAAACAAAACATGAGCAAATGAGCAAATTAGCAAATTAGCAAATCATCAAATTAGCATATTACCACATTCCCCCAAGGACCTCATCAAAAAAGCTTTAAGAAAATTTGGATGACTGTCGTTAAGAAATGAAACAGGAGTTACTAAAGTTAGGTTTTATTCAATGCCTGTAAGTCGCACTTAGTTCATACATATTCTCATGTTGTGACTTGTTTCATTTTAGACAGGCATACAAATTTTTAGCTTTTTTTATGCAGTCTTGATTTTTTGTTTCTTTTTTATCAAGAAAAAAGAAAAACAAAACATGATCTTATACCAACTAAGTTTTCGCCTTTTAACGGTGTTCATAACCTGCAAGCTTTCAAACAATGAAAGCTTTTGGTTAAGAATACCAATAGAGACGTAAAATAATAACATTACAACACAGCAAACAATCATAGATTTATAAATAAATTATTTCTCATGAAAACATTTTTCATAGCCTTGTTGCTAATGCCTATTGGCATATATGCACAAACCGGCGGCACATGGACAGCTACCGCACTTACCAATGCCCCAAAAGCACGAACAGAAAGCAAAGCCGTGTGGACAGGCACTAAAATGATTGTATGGGGGGGAAAAGACAGTAGCGGCTACCTGAAATCAGGTGCCATCTACGACCCTGCTACCAATAAGTGGAAAACGATGGCCACAGCACCGTTATTGGGCCGGTCTAG
>JANPHE010000032.1:0-5475 GCA_031424295.1 Segetibacter sp.
GTGTACTACAAATGAAAATCGAACCCATCAGTGAGATGGAGGAATTTTATTCGTACCACCCTACGGAATATGACCTTCTAAAAACTACCTCCATTTCCAAAATTTAACAATTGAGCAGGCTTTTGCTGCAATGTGGGTTAAGCAGCAGCATATTATGTGCCAAACTAACCCTAAATATTAGTTGGTCATTTTCTGCTTTCCCTATTTTCTTGAGTAAATACGAAACTGCATTGGCTATGCTTCAACTATAGAAAGTGCTTTAAAATAAAAATTGCTACACTTGATCCGAAAATTCCAAAACGCCCCATAACAAAGCAACGCCAAAACCCATCAGTATCATACCGCTGATTCGGTTGATTAGATGAATGTTGTGGGGGGTTAGTTTTTCTCTGATTCGACCAGCTGCCATTACTTTCATAAAGTCGAAACCGGCTACTAGAATCAGGCAAGTGAGGTAAACAATTATTCTGTAGTTAAATGGATGGAGTAACAAAGTAGAAGAAGTAAGCAACCAAAAACCGATCACTCCGGGATTGAGTAGATTCATAAAATAACCGGAAAGAAAAATGGGGATGTAATGGTGTTTCTCCAGTTTCACAATCTGGATACCGTTTTCATCAATTTTTATTTTTTTGAAAAAGGTTATGAAAACACCCAAGACAATAAGTAACACACTGCCTCCTATCCCTATCATTTTCTTGTATTCAAGCAGGTTGTCAAACAACTCTGTAAAAAGATTGCTGACAAGTACCAAAGTAATATCGCTTGCAGACACACCCGCAATAAATGCAAAGCCACCTTTGTGACCATTGTTGATACTCTGCTTAATAATGGAAAAAATGACGGGGCCCACCGAAATGCTCAGCATCAACCCCAGTAACAATCCCTTTAATAAAGCAGCAATCAACATACGCCGTATTTTTTTGATTTATTTCTTTAGCTCACCTTTCAAAAACTTTTGCCAGTCTTCAAGCATTCCTCCCTTTAATACTCTTGGAAACTTATGCTGTCCACCTATCTTTCCTTTGAGTCGCATAAATTCCATAAAAGCATCTTCAGTAAGTACATCTAAAAATACTTCCTTCAGTGCACTTGCTCTTTCTACAGCATAGTCGTCATTCAGCTCCATTAACTTTTTGTCAATCCGATTGCATAGTTCATGTTTATCAACTACGTCGTCGCACGCTACATACCAATGATGGGCAAAGAAGCCTTCGTGTGGCACACCAGCCACAGTAAACTCGGGAATGCAAATGTTCATTTCCTCACCGACCTGTTGGATAGCCTTGTTCATATTATCAACACTCAAGTGCTCGCCAACAAGGCTTAGAAAATGTTTGGTTCTTCCAGTGATAATGATTTCTGCCCGTTCTTTGTTTACAAATCGGATGGTATCGCCAATCAGATAGCGCCACGTACCGGCACTGGTACTTAACAGCAAAGCATAGTCTCTTCCTTCATCTACCTCGTCTATCATTAAAACTTCAGGTTTCGCTACAACATTTCCATCTTCATCAAAATTATTTTGATCAAATGGAATGAACTCATGAAAGATGTGTTCGGAAGTTACTAACCGCATGCCCGTAGCGTGTTGCCGATCCTGAAATGCAATAAAACCTTCGCTTGCCAAATAAGTTTCTATATAGATCAAAGGCTTAGCCAATAATTTTTCAAATCCTTTTTTATAGGGCTCAAATGCTACACCTCCATGTACAAAAAATGCCAGGTTTGGCCATATGTCATGAATGGTTTTTACCTGGTGTCTTTCTATTATTTTCTCCATGGTAAGCTGTATCCAAGCGGGCACGCCAACAATAAAGCCAATATCCCACTCCGGCGCTTTTTCCACTATCTCATTTATTCTTTTATCCCAATCTCTGTTTCGGGCTATTTTTTTTCCCGGCTTATAAAATGGTTGAAACCAGAAAGGTGCCTTTAGTTGGGTAATGCCACTAAGGTCTCCCGAAAAATATCCTTTTTGCTTCTGAAGGTGGGTGCTTCCGCCTATGGTTAGCCAACCTTTTCCAATAGACATTACAGGTATATCCTGGTAGGTTCGCAACGATAGCAATTGTTTAATCATTACCATTTTGTTACCTCTTAGCAGGTCATTGGTCACGGGTATGTACTTGCTGGAAGATTCGCTTGTACCACTACTGAGTGCGTAATACTTGATTTTGCCCGGCCAACAAATATCCGGCTTGTTCTCCAGGGTTTTATGCCACCAATCTTTATATATCTTATTGTAATCGTAAACGGGAACCAATTCGCGAAACTTGTCTACAGGATTTTTGCTTAGCAATATTTCATCAAAGCGGAAATGTTGACCAAATTCTGTAAAACGGGCTTTTCGCATCAACTTCTTAATCACTCTTACCTGCTGCTGCCTGAGGTTGTTTTCAGGAAGCCGAAGTGCTTTTGCCAGCCGTGCAGGAAGTTTGATATCGAATATAGCCATGTAACCTGTTGAATTTTAATGTGCGAAACTAATCAAAAATGAAAAGCATATGGCCGGATTGAACAAAACCACGATGTAAACCAACCGACTGCTAAATTAAACTATTGTTCGGCTATCACTTGGCCACTTTTATTTTTTGACTGACTGCCGACAATACTGTGCGAACTTTTTGCATGAAATCTGGCTGAAAACGGAACAGAAAGTAGCTTTAAAACATTGATAATAAATTTCCAATTCTTTTGACCCTGACAAAATATAAGTACATATAGCGGGTCTTTTTTTAGCAATGATTTGACTTCTGCTGCCATTTCCGTTTCGCTCACATCCGTAGCAATTGTTGTTGATGAACCAGGTTTTATTCCCGCTTTTGATAGAATGTTATAAACGGCTGCTTGTTCTTCAGCATTACCTATGATGGCAAATTGACGAACGGGGTAGGTTTCCTTTTGCTTGTTAGAAAATAAGCTGTTTTTTATAGAAAAATAAATAGTCGCTATTCCAGCCCTTATCCAGATACCAACTTGAAAAATCAAGGCAAATAGTGTGGAAATGCCCCCACTATAATGCTTTTTTACAAATACAATCATTGCTTCATAAAATATCTTTATGTACCGGATGCTTCCCTTGTGGCTGCTTTCTCCTTTGAAGTGAATAATTGTTGTTTCGCTAAAATACCAATTGGTAAATCCTGCCTTCTGAATACGATAACTAAGATCAATGTCTTCTCCGTACATAAAAAAAGCCTCATCAAATCCTTTTACGTTAATTAGGATTTCTCTTTTGCAAAACATGAAAGCGCCGGATATTACATCAACCGCATGGTTTTGGTTTTCATCAAGGTAGGCCAAGGCATATTTTCCAAATATTGTTGACCTGGGAAATAATTTACTCAAACCGCTCAGTTTATAAAAAGACGTAAGTGGCGCAGGAAAAGACCGCTTGCTTTCCGGTAAGAATTGACCTGTTCCGTCTATCATTTTTACACCCAATGCACCGGCTTTAGGATCTTTTTCAAGAAACGAAATACACTTTTCAAATGAATCTTCGGCTACAATGGTATCGGGATTTAAGAACAAGACATATTTGCCCGAAGCTTTTTTTAATGCCTGGTTATTTGCCTTTCCAAAACCCATATTGGTTGAATTGGCAATAAACTGAACAATAGGAAACTTATCATGCAGGTATTCTATGGTACCATCAGACGAAGCATTGTCTACAACCCAAACCTCTGCATCTATTTTGTCAATTGCGTCTATTACAGCACATAAGCATTGCTCAAGGAAATACTTTACATTATAACTGACTATGATGACTGATAGCTGCAAGCGAAATGAAATGATGAAGCACGAATATAATATAGAATGTTGTAGAGTACGGACGCAGATTGATATGAGTTCTTGCCGTTACGGGTTGCTCATTACTCGTTACCCGGTATTTGTTTACTCGTTTCTGGTTGCTCTTCTCTGATTTTCCTATGGGTCAGACTGCTCGTTACTGTCTTCTTCGCACTGACAACTGATAACTGTTTACTGTCCCCTGATAACTATCTCCTCAGCACTGACCACTGACCACTGTCTAATGTCTCCTCCGCACTGATTACTGTCCACTGATTACTGTTAACTGTCTACTGTTGTCCCCCAGATGTTTTTATATTTGCACATGCTTAAACAAACACTGATCAACGCAACGATAGAGGGGGCTAAAATTCTTCAAAAATATTTCAACGGAAAATTTACCATTACCAGCAAAAGCAATGTAAACGATTTGGTTACTCAGGCCGACCACGAAAGTGAACAAGCAATCTTCAAAGTAATCCGCGAAAGTTTTCCTGATCATTATATCCTCAGCGAAGAATCCGGGGACCTTAAAATGGACAGTTCCACCAAATGGATTATTGACCCAATAGATGGCACCATCAACTTTGCCAATGGCATTCCTATATGTTGCGTAAGCATTGGGATAGAGCATGAGGGCCAAATGGTATTGGGTGCAGTTTACAATCCTTTTATGAATGAATTCTTTTTTGCCGAAAGGGGAAAAGGTGCCACACTAAACGACGTTGCCATACATGTGAGCGACAAAACAGATCTGATGACTAGTTGTTTGGTGACCGGATTCCCATACCAATATGTAGATAAGCCAAATGGGCCTGTTCAGGTATTGGAACAATTTGTAAGGCGTGCTACACCCGTTCGCAGGTTGGGCAGTGCAGCTATTGACCTTTGTTGGGTAGCTGCAGGTAGGTTTGATGGCTATTATGAACATAGCCTGAAAGCATGGGACAGTGCCGCTGGTTTTTTATTGGTAGAAGAAGCAGGCGGAAAAGTGACCGATTTTAGCGGGGCTTATTATTCACCCTATCAGCCAAGTATCGTGGCTACCAATGGAAAAATACATGATGAACTGCTGCTTGCCGTAAACGGAAAATGGGAGCCCAGAGCAATGAGTTAACCCTGGTTTTCTTTTCTCATTACCACTAGAACCCAATCATTGTCCAGCAAGAGATAACCATAATCGTAGCAAAAATAATAGACCATGCCTTGCTTGGTTATATAGGTATGGGTAAAGTATTTAAACTGAAATCCTTTTTCCCGCATTTTGTCTTTTGTTGATTTTGCCTTTTCCTCATTTTCTGGTAACAGCTCCTCCAAAATGCGCCTGTTTCTGCGCAAGATGTTGTTGATATTGCGCACATAAGCATTGGAATCGCTGTTCAATTTGTTGTTGAAACTGTTTCTGCAGAAATCATCGCAGAATTTTTTGTCTGCACGGCCTTTTACCTTTTTTCCGCATTCCAGGCAGGTATTTGCTTTGTCTATCATAGACTTGTTTTAGGAAAGGTAATATAAAATATCCATTTGCAAACGCTTATAAGTAACATTATACGCAATTAAACGAATAAATACCGACTCCCGGTTTTTGGCCAACCCATCTTTGCATCGTCAATGGCAATAAGCCGAAATTTAAAAACATTAAAAGACGAACATTATGAACGCAATGAAGAACAAAGTACAATT
>JANPHE010000033.1:0-3911 GCA_031424295.1 Segetibacter sp.
GTATTACTATGTTTACGCTTGGATACCCCTTGCGGCTCCTGAATTAGGTATTCGTATGATTTCCCCTGTTCCGGATAGTGAGAAACCTTCTGAGACAGATTTTCAAAGCCCTGCATATCAGAGCAATTCTTCAGATAAGGCAAGCTATTTTGATACCTGGATTTCTTTTGATCGGGCAATAGGTGTAGTTAGTTCTGCAGATATAAGCAAAAAAGGAAAATCGGCAACCTGGGCAACTATTGAAAAGAATGATGACATTGGTGAAATGCCTGCTAATCCCGGAAGCAGCAAATACAACTCATTGATGCGTTTAATTGGCGATGCAGGTGATCCATTAAAATCATTAACAGTTGGATTGTACAGGATTGTTTTTACAACTTATAAAACAGGAGATGTGAAGGGTAGTTTTCTCGCACAAATAGGAGCGCCAATTAGTATTCCTGGCATCATAGTTGCCTCTACATTAAAAGAAGTTCAGGAAAAAATCAAATAATGTAGTCGTCCCCTTTGAGTTTTGATTAAACCACAAGTCTCTTCGAGTAAAATCGAGGAGATTTTTTTTGTTGATAAAAAGGTTGTTTTTAAAATAAAAATTGCCAAAGTGGATAATTCCTAACAGTTTATTCGATGGTTGCTTTTACTTTCGTCCACTTTTTACAAACTATGAAAATGCCAGATCAAAATACATTGGACTTTGCAAAAGACATTTCTGCTAATTTAAATATCAAAAAGTCGCAGGTTGAGGTTGTGCTGTTATTATTAGAAGAAGGCGCTACCATACCGTTTATTGCCCGATATCGAAAGGACAAAACCGGAGACCTTGATGAGGTTCAAATTCAACAAATACAGGACCAGTCAAAATCAATGAAGGAGTTTTTTGAACGAAAGGCTTTTATTGAGAAAACAATTGAAGAACAAGGAAAGTTGACGCCTGAATTGCAAAGCAAGATTGATAAAGCAACCACCCTTGAAGCATTGGAAGACATTTATCTGCCCTATAAACCGAAAAGAAAAACCAAAGCGCAAACTGCCCGTGAAAATGGGTTGGAGCCATTGGCTTTGCTACTACTCGAACAAAGAAATATTGATGTTTCATCTATAGCAGCTACTTATGTAAACCAAACGATTGCATCTGCAGATGAAGCATTGCAAGGCGCAAGGGATATCATAGCAGAAATGGTAAATGAAGATGCAGAATTAAGAGCCAAAATGAGGAAGTTATTTGAAATGGAGGCCACTATTCAAAGTAAGGTTGTAGCTGACAAGGAAGCGGAAGGAGTGAAGTACAAAGATTATTTTGATTTTTCAGAACTCATTTCAAAGATTCCTTCGCACAGGATACTTGCCATACTAAGAGGCTTTCTGGAAGGCTACTTACGAATAGCCATTTCGCCGAGTGAAGAAGCAGCTATTGAAATGATTGAATACAAATACATCAAAGGTTTAAGTACTTGTAATGAACAAATAAAAAAAGCGATCAGGGATTCTTATAAAAGGTTGTTGCAGCCAAGCCTCGAGAGTGAGTTCAGATCGGCGTTGAAGCAGCGGGGAGATGAAGAAGCGATTACTGTATTTGCAGAAAATTTGAAGCAGTTACTGCTAAGCGCACCACTCGGTAGCAAGCGCATATTAGCTATTGACCCGGGCTATAGGACTGGCTGTAAAATAGTATGTTTGGATGCGCAGGGTGCATTGCAAAAAACAAGCCTCATTTTTATTCATGAAGGCAATAAGCAGTATGAGGCCGAACACATTATTCGTGACCTTGTAAATAAATATAACATTGAAGTCTTTGCCATTGGCGATGGAACTGCGGGAAGAGAAACAGAGCAATTTATTAAAAAACTAAACCTTGGGTTGCCCGTCTTTTTGGTTAATGAAGATGGTGCATCTATTTATAGCGCATCTGAAACTGCACGGGAGGAATTTCCGGATGAAGACATTACTGTGCGAGGTTCTGTCAGCATTGGAAGGCGACTGATGGATCCATTGGCTGAGTTGGTAAAAATCGATCCTAAAAGCATAGGAGTGGGGCAGTACCAACACGATGTAAATCAATTCAGGCTAAAAGAGCGGTTGGACCAAACAGTAGTAAGTTGCGTAAATACTGTTGGCGTAAATTTGAATACCGCCAGTAAAAACCTGTTGAGTTATGTAAGCGGTATTTCTGATTCGCTAGCCGATAATATTGTAAAGTACAGAAATGAATTGGGTAAGTTTAGCAGCCGTAAAGAATTGATGAAAGTACCTCGATTGGGAGATAAAGCATTTGAACAATGCGCCGGTTTTTTAAGAATTAAAGATGCTGAAAATCCATTGGACTCAAGTTCGGTTCATCCGGAAGCATATGATTTGGTTGTGCAGATGGCGAAGGATAAAAATGTGAATCTGAGTGCTATGATAGGCAATGAAACGATCATAAAAGAAATCAGTGCGAAGCAATACATCGATGAACAATTTGGCGAACTCACGATCAAAGATATTCTCAAGGAGTTGCAAAAGCCAGGCCTCGATCCTCGAAGTGAAGCGCAGCAATTTGAATTTGCAAACATTTTCAAAATGGAAGATGTGGCAGTAGGTATGATTGTCCCCGGTGTTGTAACCAATCTTACCCGGTTTGGTGCATTTGTAGATATTGGCGTTAAGCAGGACGGTTTGGTACACGTATCTGAAATGGCACATAAATACATAGCCGATCCCAATGAGGTGGTGAAACTAAACCAAAAGGTGCAAGTAAAAGTGCTGGAAGTAGACATCGCTAGAAAACGAATCAACTTGTCCATCAAACAAGCACAGGAAATGCCTCAGCAAAAAGAAAGGCAACCTCATGTTGGTAATTGGAAAAGTAACTCGGTAAAGAAACCTGAACCTGTATTGCCAATGGATGACGCTTTGGCAATGCTTAAAAATAAGTTTCAGCGTTAAAGCGCTTCTAAATTGGTTAAAGTTATTCGCTTTGTCTTTCCGCTTGTTTGGTGTAGCATATTAATAGAAAGCGGCACTACGATTGTTGAGGAGATTCCTCCTTCGTCGGAGTGACAATGCAGAAAAGTGTAGGTTCTCCCATTGTCTTGCCGACGCAGGAGGCAACCCTATGATTGTATTGGAGACTCCTTCGTCGGAGTGACAATGGAAAAGGTGGAGTAACAATGGAGGGCGCATTGGAGACAAATCAAAGTGATGCAATAAATCAACATTGGCAAATTTTTTTGGCTCTGTTTTTCTGATCCGCCGCGGCGGAGAGGAAACCCTTAGATTGTGCGGGAGACTCCTCCTAGCGTCGGAGTGACAATGCAATGGGTTGGAGTGACAATGTAAAGTGAATAGAGCAACATTCGGAGTGTATCTCCGAAACAAAAAGCATCAGGCTTCCTTTTTTCAAATCAAATAGTTATTGCCCAACAGAATGCAATCCTATTCTGTTGCCTTCGGTATCTATAAATACTCCCATATAGCCATACTCAGGGGATATCTCCGTTTTGGGTACCATGATGCTTCCACCGGCTGCTTCCACTTTATCCATAATCGTTTGTACATCTGGGTTGCCATTCAGGTAGATCATGGGCCCATCGGTTACAGAAGGTTTGTGAAATCCGCCACTGTCGCAGATAGCACCGCCCACACCATTCATGTCTTCCAGCGGAAACATCCGCATTTTAATATTGGGCATATCCATGGCGATTAATTGAATGCCAAATATGGTTTCATAAAATTTGGTAGCCCGGGCTAAATCGGTGGCCGGTATTTCGAACCAGCTGATTGCATTTTTGAATGACATCGATGATAATTTATTGGGGTTTAAAAAAAGATAGCTTATCGGATGGGCGCTTGTTTTGGATGAACAAATTTTAGTTCGCTGATGATGTTTTTTGCGTCGGCAAATTTGTCTATGATGAAACATACATACCTTA
>JANPHE010000034.1:0-2526 GCA_031424295.1 Segetibacter sp.
ATGCTTCTGGTAAAAAATTAATTATAGAAACACATAGTGAGTATATACTAAAACGACTAAGGCGAAGAATATCAGAGTCGGAAATTTCGGCTAATAATGTCTCAATTTGTTTGATAAGTCCACAGACATCTGAAAACGGTGCCATTGTTGAGAACTTGAAAATTGAAGAGAAAGGCTTTTTCGAATGGCCAGTTGATTTTTACGGCGGCGAACTTTATAAAGATACAACCGAATTTCTCATTAATCAAACTAAAGACTAATGGCTATTTATACGGTTTCACCTGACTTGTTAAGAAATATCGAAAAAGATGAAGGTATTTATTTTACAGATATTTTATTCACATTTACCCAAAGGGCAAATCTATTTAAGGTTTCACAAGATAAAAAAGGTATAGTTATAAATACATATCGTACTATCAAAGAAAATGGTGATATTATTAAATTTTGGTTGGAAATGATGTCCTTTAAACCGTCTCCCTTTGAAACAATTGAAGTTGATATTAGCGATATAGAATGTGAAACCACTCAATTTATTAAAGTCTGCAAGGAAACAAAGGACTATAATAAAATTGTTTTCTATTCGATGCAAAACTTGGATGAAAAATTCGAATGTAAAGAAAAAGTATTAATCTTTGAGAATGTTAATATTAATGTGTTAGATCGAGACGATGCAAAAGAAGAGTTAAGTCAAAAAATTAAATCAATTACAAATATTTCAAAAACAATAATTCAGAAAATGGATCAGAAAAATTACAAAGCTGAAGGGAATATTGGTGCATTCGGTGAAAATGCAACAGCATCAAATTTCACTCAAAATAATTTGGAGTATAAATTGCCAGAAAATTTTGATTATTCAAAATTAAGTGAAGAATTACAAGCACTTAAAAACTATTTACAAAATAATAAAAACGAAAATGATGAAGAACACCTTGACACAATTAGTGCAGTGATTAAAGCAGAAAAAGCTTCTAATAATAAAGACGAAAATGGTGTAATTGGGTTTTTGAAAAAAGCAAGTAAATGGTCATTAGATGCTGCAACTCAGATTGGAACTTCGTTAGCGGCTGAAATTATTAAAAAGAGTGCAGGTTTATAAACAACTTCCCTGCTAGTTTAAGAGTTCCGAAGGACTCTTAAACTATACATGAAAAGTAGGTCTGTGACCGGCAAATACATTCAAATATAAAGAACACACACCTACAACACATAAGGCATGTAATTAAGCTTTTCGCCGTGGTTGGTGTTCTTCACCAACCACTACGCAGATGTGAATATAAACAGGCTATTGATTAATTTAGCTTATGCTAACAAGCGATTTCTACCCTGACTTTTTTACTGCTACTATACTCGAGTGGCGGAAATTGCTACAACCAGATAAATTTAAAGATGTAATAATAAATTCACTACGGTTTCTTGTGCGAGAAGAAAGAGTAAGAGTGTATGCATTCGTTATTATGGACAATCACATTCATATCATTTGGCAGGCAATGGGCGATCATGTACCCAAAGACATTCAACTATCTTTTATGAAATACACCGCTCAAATGATACTGAAGGAATTGCGTAATAACCATCCGCAGGTGTTAGAGAAGTTTGTAGTGAAAGCGAGTGATAGAATACATCAAATATGGGAACGAAGACCTTTGTGTACCTCATTGTGGAATCAGCAGGTGTTTAAGCAAAAGCTAGACTATATCCACAACAACCCGGTAGAAGCTGGTAGGTGTGAATATCCGTACAACTATAGGTATTCTTCAGCATCTTTTTATTTTGGAAAAGAAAATGAATGGGAGTTTTTATCTCATTATCAGGGATGAGAAGTAGAAGTGGTTGGTGAAGAACACCAACCACGGCAGAAAACGAAGTAACTTGGTACGACAGCTTTAGAGGTGGTACTGCTGTTGTAAAGGTTTATGCTGATAAAGTACAGGTTCAGGAGTTTATATTTCATATTAGGGGTCTAAATCCAACTAAGAAGAAAGTATATGAATATCTTGATGAAAAAGGGTATGCTAATCAATTTTGGTTTATAAAAAGTTTGCTTATGCATGAATCTGGTAGTAAGGGTTTGAAAGTAATGCAGCAATTCAATGATAAAGAATATGATAAAAGCTGGGATTTTGGATCATCTGGAAAAGGTAAGGAGATAGCTGGCACTCCTATTTGGGGTTATAAAGATGGATGGGGAATGGGGCAAATAGATTTATCTGGCAGTAAAGATGAGAACGGAACCCCTAAAACTGCAGAAACTGAGGCTCTCTGGAATTGGAAAAAAAATGTTGATTTAGCAATTCAAATATTAGGGGAAAAAGTCCAAGCCATGAAAGATACAAGTCAAGATAAGGCCACAAAACAATTTTATGGGTTTTTAGGTAAAGTAAAAGAATTTCAAAAGCAGAATCCTTCAGTAGATGTTTCTAAACATTCTACAGAGGATATCAAAGAAGGCGAAATAACTTTTATTAATTGTCAATCAGAAATAGGTGATTTAGTTATTTCGCCGTGGTTGGTGTTCTTCACCAACCA
>JANPHE010000035.1:0-5515 GCA_031424295.1 Segetibacter sp.
TGGATTAAATGCAAATTAAAATATTCAATCATCAGCCTTCTATCTAATGCTGGCTAATACTTGTAGCACTCACTCTTCTGGCAAAAATATAAATAAAATAAGTGAAAAAAGGGGCCGCCAACACATCAATTGTATAGTGAATGTGCTGTATTAGCAATAATACAACTACCGCAATAAAAGCAATGGACATTAGTATTTTCTCCCACTTTTTCTGAACTATAAGCAACGTAAGAAAAACCGTCGAAGTATGACCTGAAAAGAAAAGGTCTTTTGTGATCGTGGATTTACCGTAAAATGGAACCATCGTTGGATCTGTAAGGGTTACTAAACCTATGGGAGGTTCAAGGGGAAAGAGATAAATTGAAGTTATTCTTACCAAATTCAGTAAAAGATATGCCCATAAAAAGGTGAGGAACAATTGTGGGAATATGATGGCCCTCCTTACAGAAATGATTACTGAAAAATAAATGACTGTAAATATCAGGATAGAAACATCAGCAGAAGGTATGTTCGTAAGTACAATATCATTTAATAATGTTCCTTGCCGTTGCTGAATAAAAGCAAAATAATGTGGAAAGATGAACAAGTTAATGATGATCAAAACAGACCCGATTATCAACATCCATTTAAATCGATTGTTTGCACAAGCCTTTCTCCATGACATTACAAATCCTATAGTGGTTTCGGCAAAAATGTTTACGAAAACTTTCTTTCCTTCCCGTTTGCCTTCCTCCTCCGTTATTTGTGCTACTTTATCCAATTATAAAAAAAGTTCAATTTAAATAAGAGGGGCAAATGTACTTGTTTCGGTCTTTGATAAACTGAACAAAATGTCAAATTATCGAATATTCGCCAATTCTAACTTTACAAACCCTATTAGGTTTTTATAATTTTTCATTCATATTTGCAGGCTTAAATTTAAGATTTACAGATTAATAATATGATTAAGCAAGCCATTTTTGCTACAGTATTATCTGCTTTTTTTTAGGAAATATTTCTGCTCAACAGAATGAACTTGACCCGGTAACCGTTACTTCTACCCCAATACCTTTATCGTCATCTGTAAACAGTAGAAATATAACAGTCATAAAAGGCGAACAGTTTTTAAAATTGACAATCAATTCAAATGACGAGTTATTGCTTTTTATAGGAAGAGTAGAGGTTCAGATCCGGGGGCCGATAGGAATTCAAAGTGATATTGTTTTACGCGCAGGCTCCTTTAGCATGTATTGGTCATTTTAGGCGGCATTCGATTAAACGATCCAAACACCGGTCATTTTAATAGACATATTCCAATTGTACCGTCAGAAATAGATAGAATAGAATAATTAAAGGCGCAGCATCTACCATCTATGGTTCAGAGGCAGTTGGCGGCGTTATACAAATCATTTCCAAAACATATGCAGCGAAAAAAAGCAGGAAAAGCAAACATTTATCTGCTCAAGGAATCGTTGGTGAATATGGATTGTTTAATGGGCAAATCGGATGTACATAAAGCAATGGAAACACAAACATTTCTGGTGGTTTAATAACAAACAATGCCGAAGGACAACAATTGAGAGGTACGGATGGTTATTTTCATAATACAACAGCGTCCGTATCAATCAATCATTTTATCAGCGGCAAATGGAACATTGCTTTAAGATCTTCTTATGACAATCGCAACTTTGCTGCACAAAATTTTTATACTACATCCATTTCTGATACTGCAACTGAAAAAGTCACTTCCTTATGGAATCATTTACATCTTGGATACAATGCAACAAAGCATTCTTTTACTTTTAACGCTGGTTACAAATCGGTAAAAGATCATTTCTTGTTTAACAACAAATCAACGGCAAACGAAAATAAGAGCAACCTGCTACAAGGATTGGCTGTTTATAAATATCAACCTACAGAAAAGACTTCAATTACTACCGGTGCCAACTTGATCAGCAAGCAGATTACTTCCAATGATAAGGGGAATCACATATTGGGTCAAATAGCTGGCTTTGCAACATTGAACCATTTAGCAGCCAGGAACTTTTATGTTAACCCGGCTATCCGGGCACAATGGACAGAAAGTATAGGTTGGGGATTTGTACCACAAGTAAATCTTTTTTATAAACTAACCAATTGGCAATTGAGAGTAAGTGCAGGAAAAATTACAAGAGATGCAGATTTTACAGAACCTGATAACAACTACAATAAACCATTGGTACCTGGAGGCAGCGTTGGAAACCCAAATTTGAAAGCAGAAAAATCTTTTAGCTATGAGGCAGGCGCCGATTTCTTTGTAATAAAGAATATGCGAGTTTCAACTACCTTATTCCGCCGGAATTTTACTGAATTGATAGACTTTGTAACAACACCCTATGCTGAAATGCCAAGAAAAGACAATCTTTCACCAACCGGCACTTTTGCATTGGCAAAAAATATTGCAAAACTTACATCGACAGGTTTAGAAACAGATGTCATGTATAGTAGCAAGTTTAAAGGAGAACAACAGTTAAATATTTCTGCAGGACTAACCTGGATTGATACAGAAGGCGAGAATCTAACACCTTCTTTTTACATAACCTCTCACGCCAAATTTTTGACCAATTTCAACGTTCAATACCGTGTAAGATGGTTTTCAATGAGCATAAATGGCCTATTTAAGCAGCGACAAGAAAGAGCAGCAACGGCTATTAATGCTGCTATTGATAAAGAATATTTTGCATTAAACACCATGATGCTAGGATTTATCTACAAACGCAAACTCAGTGCATTTACGCAATTAGACAACGCATTCAACAAGCGTTACAGCGACTTATTAGGCTCACAGATGCCCGGACGCTGGCTCATGGGCGGGTTTAAATTATTGTTGTAAAGTCAACCTTTATTAAGACTTACTGAATTGTTTTATGGCCTCGCCCAAATCATAAACTTTTACGTCTCCATTCAGTTTTGAATGAAGCAATGAACTAGCCGCTGCACTTCTATAACCTGCGGCACAATGCACAACGATAGGTTTATTAGTTGGTATTTCATTCATCCGATGCCTGATCTCATGCAGAGGGATTAAGATGCTGTTAGCAAATATTTTTTCTTGTGCCACTTCAGATTCATTTCTAACATCAACTATTGTAAATGCATTTTCATTGAGCATAAATATTTCAACATCCAAATTGAATTCCTTTACCCAACCATTACTGATGATCATGGAAGATTTTATCTGCTGCTCATAACCGATAGCCGCTGCTCTTCGCATCATATTTTTCAATTGCTCTTCATTTTCTCCAGCCAGGTAAAACATTTCACCGGGCTTAATAATGCTTCCAAGCCATGTTTCAAATTTTCCATTTTCCATGAGATTGATTGAATGAGGTAGATGTCCTTTTTTATATTCCTTTTCGTTCCTTACATCTATAACCCACATATCTGCATCCAAAGTAGGCAAGGAAATTTCCTGAAACGTACCCGTTTTTATAGATGCAATAGAATCTTCTTCGGGCAAAGCACCCTTTCTGTTCATTTCTACATCAAAAGGAAAATACATCGGTATAAAAGGCTGGTCAGCTAATAAATTCTTTACAAATTCTTCTTCTGTAGCAGGTTGAAGACTCCAGTTGTACTTTTTCTCTTCTCCAATTGTGCTGCTGTTCATCTTACTCAGATTTTTACCACACAATGAGCCTGCACCATGTGCCGGATAAACCAATACATCATCGGGCAATGTCAATATCTTTTCTCTCAATGAATGATACATTTGCCTGGCCAATGTATCTCTTGTTACTTTCAAATTACCAACCCCCTCCCTTAGATCAGGTCTTCCACAATCGCCAATAAATAATGTATCGCCAGTAAAAACTGCTTTTGGGACCCCTTCCTCACTAACAACTACACTAATGCTATCCGGAGAGTGTCCGGGCGTATTCATAGAACTGAACATGACTTTTCCAATAGTAAAACTTTGGCCATCATCAAAAGTATGGTGTGGATAATATGCTCCCAGTAGTTTACTTATATAAATAGCAGCTCCGGTAAGTTTATGAAGCTCAAGATGGCTGCTTACAAAATCTGCATGGGGATGGGTTTCTATTATGGCAACAATCCGTGCATCATGCTCAACTGCAAAATCTATATACTGCTTTGCAAACCTGGCAGGATCTACCAACACAATTTGTTTTTCGTTTAGGATGGCATAGCTGAAATGCGAGAGGTTTTTGTCTTCGAACTGTTTAATATACATACCTTGTATTTTAAAGCAAAAATATTGCAGTTAATTAAACCAATTAGTGACTGATGTCACAAAAATCAATGTGACAATTATCACATTTTTATTGTGTTTACTTTTTTAGGTTTGCTGAAATGCAAAAAGCAATTAAACTAATTCTAAATTGATCCATTTGCTTATTTGCAATTTTCTTAATCGTTTTCCTTTTAAAATAAAAAACTACTATTATGAAAAAAAACATGGGTTCAACTGACCGGGTAATAAGAGTGTTATTGGCTATTGTTTTTTCTGTTTTGTATTTTACAGGCACAATTTCTGGCACGCTTGGTTTGGTATTGCTTATACTGGGTGGCGTATTCCTGCTTACAAGTGTTGTTAGTTTCTGCCCTTTGTATGTTCCAATTAATATGAGCACTTGCGCTAATAAAAGTCCAAAATAAGTTACTGAAAAGCCCCATTTTTAGGTAAAGGCTGCCAAACAAATTAGGTAGCCTGTTTTTAAATGTAATCATACACATTTGCCATCTACGCATATATGGATTATCTTGCACACCTTTTATGCTGCAACAATCTCCATACATCTTATATTCAGACGGAAACGGTAATATTTTTGAGGACACCTCTCTTTTTGTAACGGGAAGAACAGGTTGGGACGCTATACCTGTGCCCGAAGATGAATGGATGGAATTACCTGATGGTGGTCAATTATATGAATTACCGGGCCGCAGAGGCATTGGAATAGATGTGGAGACAGGAGATATGCGGCTTTGCGAAAAAGGTTGGGCCGTAGCGGCTTTCATACCACCTGCTCATACCGGATTTTATTTGGCTGCTTACGAAACCGCTCCTGATGCACCTACCTTACCATTGTTTTGTTATACAGCAGCGGGATGGTACAATGAAAAAACTTATGTACCCTGTGTCCGGATTGAGCAAGATATCAGGCAAGATTCTGAAGGTTATGATCAGGATTTAATTGAAAAGAGTGTTGCAAAGGCATTGGAAACCTACCCGCACAATAGATTGGTACAGCACCTTGCCAATAATTGCGCACTTACTTACCAATGTCCCGCTGCAAGAAATTATTTTATTGGAAGATGGGAATGTCCTATACCGTCCTCCCCTGCCTGTAATGCCAATTGCGTTGGCTGCATTTCATTTCAGCCAGAAGAAGAAACGATATTCTCAACACAGGATCGCCTTACTTTTAAACCTTCTGCAGAAGAAATTGTAGAATATACCGTTCCCCATTTAGAAACCGCTCCTTTCCCAATCGTTAGTTTTGGGCAAGGCTGCGAAGGCGAACCGTTGCTTATG
>JANPHE010000036.1:0-11122 GCA_031424295.1 Segetibacter sp.
ATGGTAGATTCAAATTAGGTAGTGGATGGAATAGCCTATTATTAGGAAACGAGAAACGTCAAACGAGAAACGAGAAACGTCAAACGAGAAACGAGAATCGAGAAACGTCAAACGAGAAACGAGAATCGAGAAACGTCAAACGAGAAACAAACAACAAAAATGCAAAACACTTTACAGTACGCTCAAAGCTTAGATCAACAAGATACTTTGAAGCATTTCAGGGATCGTTTTTATATACCACAGATCAATGGAAAAGACTGTATTTATTTTACAGGAAATTCACTGGGTTTACAACCTAAAACCACGAGATCATATGTTAATGCAGAATTGGACGATTGGGCTGCTTTAGGCGTTGAAGGGCATCTGCATGCTAAGAATCCCTGGTTGTCGTATCATGAAATATTTCCTGAGCGATTATCAAAAATTCTTGGATGCTTGCCGAGTGAAGTGGTGGCAATGAATCAACTAACGGTGAACCTTCATTTGCTAATGGTTAGCTTTTATAAACCAACCAAAGAGCGGTACAAAATCATTTGCGAAGCGAAAGCTTTTCCTTCTGATCAATATGTATTTCATTCTCAGGTAAAATTTCATGGTTATGACCCTGCTGATGCTATTATTGAAGTTGTTCCGAGAGAGGGAGAGCATGCTATAAGACACGAAGATATTTTGACGGCAATAGCGAAACATTCAGATCAGGTTGCATTGGTTATTTTTAGTGGTGTTAATTATTATACAGGTCAGGTTTTCAATATGAAATCAATAACCGAAGCCGCCCATAAAGTTGGCGCATTTGCAGGTTATGATTTGGCACATGCAGCAGGTAATATTGAATTGAAATTGCATGACTGGAACGCCGACTTCGCTTGTTGGTGTTCCTATAAATATCTCAACTCCGGACCAGGAGGCGTATCTGGCGTATATATTAACGAGCGGCATTTCGAAGCGGACCTTCCAAGATTTGAAGGTTGGTGGGGTACCAACAAACAAACCCGTTTTAAAATGGAGCCTGTCTTTGAACCAATACCATCTGCTGAAGGATGGCAACTGAGTAATGCCCCCATTTTATCTATGGCTGCACACAAAGCGTCGATTGATGTATTTGACGAAGCAGGTTTTGCTAATTTAATTGCAAAAGGGCAACAATTATCTGATTACCTGATGTTTGTTTTGGATGATATCAATTCATCTCAGCAACATCCAGTCATTGAAATGATTACGCCCCGGTCTCATGAAGAGAAAGGTTGCCAGGTTTCTATGCTGATGCTACAGCGGGGAAAGGAAATATTTGATCAGTTAATCAAAGAAGGAGTAATAGCAGATTGGAGAGAACCCAATGTTATTCGTGTGGCACCTGTTCCACTTTATAATACCTTTGAAGACATATGGAGGTTTGGTGACATTATCAAGAGCATATTATGAAGATGGTTTTGATATTTATTAAATGAGGTTCGGTTCTATTATGGGGTTTAAAATTCAACTTTTTATTAGATGAGAAAAGATATAGTGATAATTGGTGCTGGATTGGTGGGGTCATTATTAGGAATATACCTGGCAAAACGTGGCCACAAAGTGAGGATCTATGAACGTCGTGGAGATATGCGGCAAGAAGCTGTAGTGGCTGGCCGATCCATAAATCTTGCACTAAGCGACCGTGGCTTAAAAGCATTGACCGAAGTTGGCATTGCCGAAGAAGTGATGAAAATAGCGATCCCAATGCCGGGTAGATTTATTCACAATCGCGATGGCTCTCATGCATTTCAACCTTATGGAAAGAAAGGTCAGGCAATTAATTCAGTTTCCAGAGGTGAACTTAATAAAAAACTCATGGACCTTGCTGAAGAACATGGTGTGGAGATTTTCTTTCTGCACCATTGCACGTCTATTGACTGGAGCCGAAATGAGATTAACTTTCAGGTAGGGCAGCAATCAAGAATAGTTTCATTTGAATTATTATTTGCTTCAGATGGGGCTTATTCTGCCGCCAGATTGCAGCATATGCTGAACCACAACATGTTTAACTATCAGCAGTTTTACATTGATTGCGGCTACAAGGAAATAGCTATTCCTTCTGGGCCTGATGGTGAATTTTTGTTAGATAAAAATGCCCTGCATATCTGGCCGAGAAAAGATTATATGCTCATCGCTTTGGCTAACCAGGATGGTAGTTTCACAGGTACTTTATTCTTTCCATTCGAAGGTGAAACTTCATTTAGCAAACTGGATACGGATGTAAAAGTGTATAATTTTTTTAATAGAGAATTTCCAGATGTCGTGAAAATGGTTCCTGATATCACAAGGCAATTCTTTTACAATCCAACTTCTTCATTGGTTACAGTAAAGTGTTTTCCATGGATAAGACAAGATAAGTTTACGCTGATAGGTGATGCTGCGCATGCCATTGTGCCATTCTTTGGTCAGGGTATGAATTGTGGCTTTGAAGATTGTTCTGTGCTCAACGAGTTAATGGATAAGCATGGGGATAATTGGGAAGCATTATTAAACGAGTTTCAGGAATTGCGGAAGCCTGATGCAGATGCTATAGCAGACCTTGCGGTAAATAACTTTTTGGAAATGAGGGATAAGGTAGGAGATCCGAAATTTTTATTGCAAAAAAAGATAGAAGCAAAACTGCACGATAAATATCCTGACAAATGGATACCTGCATATTCGCAAGTTACTTTTAGTCCTCACATCCGATATTCCGAAGCACTTAGGCAAGGGCAAAAGCAAGAGGCCATCATGCAAGAGGTGATGAAGATGGAAGGAATTGAGGAAAATTGGCATACAGATGATATGGAAACATTAATTTTAGCAAAGATTATTAGTGAGGGTTGAAATATTTTTTCTAATTGATTTTAATATAAGGAATGATGACAGAAATAATTTTTGTAGTAACAGAGGCTGATGAGGGGGGGTATATTGCCAAGTGTGTTAGTGAATCTATATTTACCGAAGGAGAGACTATTGAAGAATTAAAAGTAAATGTAAAAGATGCCGTGTATTGTCACTTTGAACTATTGGAAACCGCCCCAAAAATTATCAGGTTACACTTCGTAAAAGATGAGTTGATTGCTATATGAGGTTGCCTAGAGATATTAGTGGGCTTGAGCTCTGTAAATTATTAAAAATTTACGGCTATACCATTACGAGACAAAAAGGTAGTCATATCAGATTGACTACGGAAATCCCACTACAACATCATATAACGATCCCTGCGCATTCCCCTTTAAAATTGGGAACCCTTAACGCCATTTTGGAAGATATTGCCAATCATATTGGGAAATCTAAAATGGATATTTCCATCGAATTATTTTCTAAGTAATCTATTATTGCTAGCAATGAAAAGAACCGAACTTGTAAGCCAAATAAAATCGAAACGCAATTACCTCTGCATAGGATTAGATACCGATATTGAAAAAATTCCTACTCATTTATTGTCTGAACCAGACCCTGTTTTTTTATTCAATAGGCAAATCATTGATGCTACTAAAGATTATTGCGTAAGCTATAAAATCAATACGGCGTTTTATGAAGCCATGGGCATCAAAGGTTGGGAGGCAATGCAGAAAACTGTTGAGTACATTCCTGAAACCCACTTTACCATTGCCGATGCCAAGCGTGGAGATATTGGCAATACATCAGCACAATATGCTAAAGCGTTTTTTGAAACCTTTGGCTATGATGCTATAACTGTTGCCCCTTATATGGGTTATGATAGCGTTCAACCTTTCCTCGGTTATAAAGACAAGTGGACGATTGTGCTGGCTTTGACCTCTAACAAAGGAAGTTTGGACTTTGAACAATTGGTAGTCCAGCATGAAAATAACAAGAAAAGTTTTTTATACGAAACTGTTATGCATAAAGTTGCTTCCTGGGGAACGCCTGAGAACCTCATGTTCGTATTGGGTGCTACCAAAGCCGATCACCTTGCTGAGATAAGAGCGTTGTATCCGGATCATTTCTTTCTGGTACCTGGTGTTGGTTTTCAAGGAGGAAGTTTGGCAGAAGTTTCTAAAGCTGCACTTACCGTTGATGGAGGGTTGTTGGTAAATGTTAGTCGTGCAATTATTTATGCCGGAACCGATGAAAATTTTTTAGAAGAAGCAAGGCAGATTGCTGCTCAATATGATTATGAAATGAAGGAATATATCTAAAGCCGATTCGAAAATCAAATGGTTGTTTTTATTAATAATAAGTAATTGCTTTTCCCGTTTAGTTTTTGTTATTGTGCGTTATTGATTTCTTGGCTAGCATTTTTGTTTAATTAAATTTTCGCATACCCCTTTTCCCTATGACAAGAAAAGCCATACCTTCTATTTTTTGTTAATCAGGAATTTGTTATTTGAAGCATAGCCACTTTAGCCCTATTATTTTCATTACTTTAGCTTCGCTTTTTATTCGCCACAAAATCAAATCTGGAAAATATTATTATGAAGCAATTCTTTCTATACCTAATATGTGTACTATCTTCATTGCAACTTATAGCACAAGAGAAGAAGCAATTGAATGTTCCAATAAGTGCAGGCAATACCGATTCTGCCTATTTTTCAAAATTAAAGTTTCGGTTAGTTGGCCCTTTCAGAGGAGGAAGAAGTGCCGCAGTTGCGGGTAGTTTCAAAAACAAGAATACTTTTTATTTTGGTGCTACCGGTGGAGGTGTCTGGAAAACGACTGATGCTGGCAGCAACTGGAAAAATATCACTGATAAATATTTTGGTGGTTCTATTGGCGCTGTTGCCGTTGCTCCATCTGACGAAGCAGTCATTTACGTTGGCGAAGGAGAGAATACATTGCGCGGCAATGTATCGGAGGGGTTCGGCATGTGGAGAAGTGAAGATGGAGGAAGGACCTGGAAATCTATCGGGCTAAAAAATTCAAGGCACATCACAAAGATTGTCATTCATCCAAAGAATCCAGATATAGTTTGGGTGGCGGCACTTGGTCATTTATTTGGTACCAGTGAAGAACGAGGTGTTTATAAAACGATAGATGGTGGTAAAACATGGAGAAGGGTATTGTTTGCCAATAACCTTGCCGGAGCAATAGACTTGGTCATGGAGCCGGGGAATGTATCAACATTGTATGCTTCAACATGGAGGGTAAAAAGGACGCCATATAGCCTTGAAAGCGGTGGCGAAGGCAGCATATTATGGAAGAGTGTTGACGCTGGTGAAACCTGGAAAAGCCTGATGGATAAAAAAGGACTTCCTAAAAAAGATACTATTGGAATTATTTGTATGACCGTAAGTGCAGTAAATCCTGATCGGATTTTTGCTATGATTGAAGCAAAGAATGGAGGTCTTTACAGAAGTGATGATGCAGGAGAAACCTGGACTAAATCAAGTGATGATCCAAACATCAGACAAAGGGCGTGGTACTTCAGTAGAATCTTTGCTGACCCGAAAAATGAAAATACCATTTATGCTTTGAATGTAGGCATGTACAGAAGCCGTGATGGTGGCAAAACATTTCAGGGAATAGGCACACCACATGGCGACCATCATGATTTATGGATAGATCCGGAAGATGGCAATAGAATGATTGTTGGTGATGATGGTGGTGCTCAAATCAGCTTTGATGCTGGATCAAATTGGAGTAGTTTGAGTAATCAGCCCACGGCTCAATTTTATCGGGTTTCTACTGATAATCACTTTCCTTACCATGTTTTAGTTGCGCAGCAAGATAACTCAACTGTAAGAATATTAAGCCGATCAAAATCCGGTGGAATATATGAGAATGACTGGACATCAACAGCCGGTTTCGAGAGCGGTTATGTGGTAGCGGATCCTTTAAATCCTGAAATAGTATATGGGGGCAACTATGGTGGATACCTTTCTCGACTAGACCATAAAACAGGGGAGAACAGGGCCATTAGTGTGTGGCCGGAAAGTCCTATTGGTAGTGGAGCTTCAGCAATTAAGTACAGGTTTCAATGGAACTTCCCCATCTTTTTTTCTCCGCACAATCCAAAGCGGTTATATGCTGCAGGCAATCACCTTTTTGTGACAGAAAATGAAGGTCAAAGCTGGCAGCAGATCAGCCCTGATTTAACTACCAATGAAAAAGATAAGCAAGGTCCAAGCGGTGGTCCAATCACAAGCGACAATACAGGAGTAGAATATTATTGTACCATTTTTTCTGCTGCAGAATCTGTTTTGGAAAAAGATGTTTTGTGGGTTGGAAGCGACGATGGTTTCATTCATGTAAGTACAGATGGCGGCAAGAACTGGAAAAATGTAACACCTCCATCTGCAGGAAAATACATGATGTGGAATTGTGTTGAAACAGATCCATATATGAAAGGGAAGGCTTATTTTGTGGGTACTAAGTACAAGTTAGACGATTTTACACCATATATCTTTAAGACGGAAGACTATGGCAAGACATGGCAAATGATTACGAATGGGATTGACAATATGCATTTTGCCAGAGCAATAAGAGCGGATAAAAAGGTAGCTGGATTGCTATATGCCGGTACAGAGTACGGAATGTACATTAGTTATAACGATGGGGCTAACTGGAAAAAGTTTCAATTGAATTTACCGATTGTACCTATTACCGATTTGACAATAAAGGACAATGATTTGGTTGTAGCTACCCAGGGGAGATCCGTTTGGATTTTAGATGACCTAAGCCTTGTGCAGCAAAAAAACGCAACTAACACATTTGGTAGATTAAAGGTTTTTGATGTCAATGATGTCTTCAGAACTTATGGTTATAGTCAGCCAAACATTAAGAATGCAGGTGTCAATCCATACAATGGCGTAGTATTTAATTATTCGCTTAATCAGGTTACAGATTCTTCTAAAGTTGTCATTTCAATTTTTGATAAGAAAGGTAAAACAATCAGGACATTTAGCAAGGATGCAAAAGAGGCTTCGAATAAAATTGAATTTGCTGATGGCATGAACCAGTTTTTTTGGGACATGAAATATCCGCCAACTGAAAGTATAGAAGGAATGATTTTGTGGAATGGAAATATCGAAGGACCAAAAGCTGCTCCGGGAAAATATATTGCAAGGTTTAAATACGAGAAAGATTCTGCCGAGGTGCCTTTTGTGATAAAGCCTGATCCTAATTATAAGACATCAGAATTGGAGTATGATGAACAGATTGCATTTTTGCTTAAAGTTCAGGGTAAATTTAATGAAGTGCAAACTGCAATAAAGAACATCAGACTAATTAGAGTACAGTTAAACGATTTTACTTCAAGGGTAGATAGTACTGTAAAAGATGTAAAGCCACTAGCAGATAGCATTCATAAAAAGATTACTTTAGTAGAAGAAGCATTACATCAAACAAAAGCGAAGAGCGGACAAGATGTTTTGAATTTTCCTATTCGATTGAACGATAAAATTTCCGGCATTTTTGATTTTGCTAATAGTGGAAATAATCCGCCAAGCCGTCAGGCAATTGAAAGTTTTGATTATTTGGCTGCAGAAGCAGATAAATATCTGAATATTTTGAAAGCAGTCATGGCAAATGAGGTGAAGCAACTGAATAAAATAATCAATGACAAACAATTGCCGGTGATAGGAGTGAAGTAAATAATTTATTTCATAAAATGCATCTTTATGAACGATTTTGATTGGTCTTCATTTACGCGCCGTATTGCAGTTAAGGCAACCATGCCTCAAATCTATGATGCCTGGACAACGGCTGTTGAAATTGAAAAATGGTTTCTGAGCAGTGCTGAATTTTCAGATGAGCAAAAGTGTCTTATTGACCGGGGGCAGCATATCCTAAAAGGCATGAATTACAAATGGAAGTGGTTTACTTATGAACCGGCTGAAACAGGTAATATCATTGAAGCCAACGGCAAGGATTTACTTAAGTTTTCATTTGCAGGAAATTGTTTGGTTACTGTTAAGCTAAGCGAACAGGAAGATCATATAATGGTTGATTTGACGCAAAGCAATATTCCTGAAGATGAAAATTCGAAACAAAATATCCGGTTGGGTTGTGATACAGGTTGGTGTTTTTATCTAATCAATTTGAAGTCTGTATACGAGGGTGGAATTGACCTTAGAAATAAAAATGCAGCGTTCAAGCGGGTAGTCAATAGTTGAAATTCTTGATTTGTTTTTGTAGCTTTATTTTTGAAAAGAATGGAGAAGATGCGCGATGATTTTAAATTGGAAACTGGAAGGCTTAGTCTAAGGAAGATGGATGTTGGTGATGCAGATTTTATTTGCGAATTACTGAATACTCCTGGTTGGCTAAAATATATTGGAGATCGCGGAGTTAGGAGTAAGGAGGACGCAGAGAAATATATTCAGGGAAGAATTGTACAATCTTATTCAGAGAATGGATTTGGGATGTATGCAATGATCCTGAAGGAACATAAAGTGATTATTGGAGCGTGTGGACTAATCAAACGGGCAGGCCTTGAAAATGTAGACATTGGTTTTGCTATATTACCGGCTTTCGAAGGGAAAGGATACACTTATGAAGCCGCTGAGGTAGTAATGCAATTTGCTAAATCAACTTTGAAAGTTCCCGTCATTGGTGCTATAGCTACCGCCGACAATTTGGGTTCTATCAACATTATTAAAAAGCTTGGATTGGAATTCATGAAAGCAATAACGCTACCAGATGATGATGAAGCCCTTTTGTTGTTTGAAAAGATATTTTAAATGACCGATGAACAGTAATGTTTTTTCATTTATACATTCTACATCGTAAATCATGCATCATAAATCATACATTCTCCATTCATTAAACGCTCCATGTATTCAGCCCTGTTTGGGCAAATTGATAAGGTCGGGTTTCACCTCCAAATACCTTCAGTTTTTCTATCACTTTATAACGGGTATTCGAAGGGCAATAAAAAATCATAAACCCACCACCGCCTGCGCCACTTATTTTGCCTCCTGTTGCACCGGCTAATTTTGCGCCTTCATATATTTCTTCCAGTTTGCTATTGCTGATGTTGGAGGCCATCAATCTTTTTTGTTGAAAACCAAAGTCAAGTATTTCGCCTATTTCATTTAATCTTCCTTTTAGCATTGCCTCTTTCATCATGCGGGCTTGTTCTTTCAATTGGTGCATGGCCTCAATTGATTTTTCATTTTGCTGGTTTACATTCTTGACTTGCTCTTTTATTATTGTTGCACTTTCTCTGCTTGTTGATGTAAAATACAGGACCAGATTATTCTCCAGTTCATTTAGGATTTGCTGTTTTACACGCAGTGGGTTTACAATCACTTTTTCCCCTTCATAAAACTCCATAAAATTGATGCCGCCAAATGTAGCTGCGTATTGATCTTGCTTACCACCGGCAAGTTTCAAATCGTTTCGTTCAATATCATAAGCATAGTGAGCAATATCATACTCCCCCAATGGCAGACGAAGCAATTCATAAAATGCACCTATGATGGCTACCACTAAGGTAGACGATGTGCCTAATCCGCTTCCTGCAGGGGCATCAACATATGTAGACAACTTGAATCCTTTTAATGGTACACCATAGTCTTTTTGTATCCTGTTATAAACACCTTTTAATAGGTCTAGTGTTCCATTAATTGGTAATTCATCAGCCCATTCAAATTGTTGAATTTCATTTCTATCCAAAGCTTCCACTATAATCACATGTTCATTTAATGGTTCTATGCTGGCATGTGCGAACAATGATATGGTAGCGTTTAAAATGGCTCCCCCAAATAAATCACTATATGGACTAACATCTGTACCTCCTCCTGCCAAACCAATTCGCAATGGAGCCCTGCTTCTGTAGATCATTGTTTAATTATCAATGTAGGGTTTAAAAATAAGCGTTGGGAATTATAGGTATAATATTCAACTGCTTTTATTATTATGATAACTTTAGATTTTATTTTTTAATTGCTATTACTTTTATAGCGTTTGTTAAAATAGTCCAGCTGTATTTCTTTTTTTCTTCACGAAGATGCGGCAAAAAATGTTGTTCGCCTAATGCATACAATTTTAGTATGGCATCGGCAATAGCGCTTGGATTTGGTTCGCAAATTAAACCAACTTTTCCTTCGGGAACCAAATCGGGTAAGCCACCGACATTGGTTACCAACATTGGTTTTTCAAAATGATAAGCGAGAGGTGTTACACCACTTTGCGTAGCTTTTCGATATGGCTGAATAACAAAATCTACTGCACTCAAATAATACTTTACTTCGCTATCCTGTATAAAATCAGTTTTAAGTATCAGTTGAGGTTGTAGCATATTTTCATTGATCAGGTCGTCATATATTTTTCGGTCTTCATAAAATTCACCTGCTATCAACAGTTTTATTCCTGAATCCTTCATCTGAGGTAATGCCATTGCTTGTAACAAAAGATCAAGCCCTTTATAATTTCTGATAAAGCCGAAAAAGAGAATAATTTTATCTGAAGTTTCCTGCGCTAAATGTTTTCGTGCTTCATCTTTTGGCAATGCTTCGCCAAAGTTGTCATACAATGGATGCACTACTTGTTGAGCGGGTTTTTTCGTCATGGATCTAAGATCTTTCATCACTTTTTCACTCATGGTAATAAAGGCATCAATGGGCTTAATAAAGTAAGTGGTAAGCGCCTTGTCCCCCGGTCTTTTTTCGTGAGGGTTTATGTTGTCTGCTATGCAAACAATCTTAGTATGTTTGTTCGTCTTAACTCGCCTTAGTATAGTGCCAAGGCAGGGTCCCATAAATGGCAACCAAAATCTGACTACTATATAATCTGGCTTGTGGTTTTTTAATTCATTGCCTATCATTATCCAATTCAATGGATTGATAGAATTAATACAAACTTTTATATTGATATCAACGGGTGCAGGTTCAGAAGAATATTGTGTAGTACCCGGGAATAGAAAACCCGGGTATTGAAGGGAGAATGTGTAAATGATAACCTCGTCCCCTTCTTGTTGAAATTGCCTTGCCAGCCTTTCATCAAAGGATGCTAGCCCACCACGAAGTGGATGCGCGGGCCCTATGATAACTACTTTGCTCATTCTTAGGATTTACCTCGTGATATTGTTTTGTTCCTTATTTTATAATTAAGACAAACCCAATTTCTTTTCTATTAAGTAAGAATTGCGCTCCGGAGAATTTCTGCCAATTAATTCTGCTACAAAACCCGCCAGAAACAACTGCATACCAATGACCATAGT
>JANPHE010000037.1:0-3131 GCA_031424295.1 Segetibacter sp.
GTTTTAAATACTTTGGTAGCTAAAGCTGAAAAGGAACGTGATAATGAAGCTGAAAGCAAATTGGAAAAAAAGAAAGGAAAAGAGGCCAATAATTTATTTAGCTATGTAGCTGAAGAATTTACGGAAGTACCCAAACTTCAATTCATAACAACCAATAGAAAAGATCAACCACAAAAAATCGGCTCGCTGGAACAGCAATTGCTGAATGATGTTAAGGTTGTATTGAAACAAGCAGGCGAAAGCAAAAAGCACATAGATGCTATTACAGTAAAAACAATGATGCTGGCAAGAATCAGGCAATTGCTGAATGAAAATTCCGACCCAAAAACTGAAAGTGCGATAACCGACCAAAAGAGACTACAGCTGTTAGAAAAGAATATTGCAACAAATGTAATTACCAATGTAATGGCAAGCAGCGCAGGATCTGTACAGGAAGCTGATCAGATAGTAACCATACAATATACTATACCTGAAGATGGAAGTGGCAATAGTTATGTTTTTGAATACATCATTCATCCAAATAATGAAGCAAAAGGAAGAATAAGTGAGAAGGAAATCATAAGCAAAGACACACTTGTATTGCCAAAAGGACCAACAAAAATTCAGCTTCCGATTATCAGAATATAAAATACTTTTTGCCAGGTATTATTACATGTTTCCTTCAGCATAATCTCTTAGGAAATCATATCGGCTGGTCAATTCGCCATCTTTAACAATTGTTGCCCGATCAATAATATCGGATCCACCCTGCAACAAATCGGGTAATACATATTTTATAAGCTGGTCACCAAAATATAAACTGGCATCTCTGGGCAATTCATTAGGCAGGTTGCCTACTGCCATCACATCTACCCCATTTTTTTGGTAAGGATCTATCATTTGCCTGCTAACCGGATCTACTCCATACACCGGATTTTCAATGGTACTATCGCCCATGTTGCAAGGGACGCCCCCATTTGCGTCGTCGCTGATATCTGCAATGGTTTGAATTCTAAAATCTGATCTGAACATATCCTGCCACTCAAAAAGCCGGGGTACATTTTTCTCCCAGTAAGTTCCGTTCATTAAAATATCCGTTTGAGTCAAATAAGGCTCAAAAAGGCAAACATAATCAGATGGATGTGCATGAAAGTCTTCCCGATTATAAGAACCATTTCTCTTGTGTTTGTATAAATCACTGCTTTTCAAATGTACATAAACAGGGTAGGAAAATTCTCTTTCCAGGTATTCATCAGGTTCCACTTCAATGATGTCTAAAAGATTCATTACCTCTAAAACACCCTTTGCAACTCTCCCACTTCCGGTTACTGCAATTTTAATATTTGGCAGTTTTAACTGAAAATAGGTTTTAATTAAATTATTATAGTTTTTGCAATAAGTTACCCTGCCTAAAGTGAATTTACCTGTCCTTACTCCATAAGCCATTAGGCCATTGTGGGCACCAACAATACCTGCAAAGAACCCGAATCCTAAAATCCGTTGCCCATCCTCATGCTCTAAACATTCATAGTCAATGATGGTAATTTTTTTAGCTATCAAAGCCTGCATGAGTTTTTGGTTGTGGGCTTGCTTTTTCTTGGTATGCGAAAAAAACATGTACCGCTTGTTGGCAATTAAGCGTTCAACAGGTACTTCTTTTACTCCCAATAACAAATCACAATTACTCAGATCTTCTGTTAATTCTATTCCTGCAGACAAGTATTCCTTATCAGAATAACACCGGGTGTTACAGGGTTGTATAAAAATCTTTACATCAGTATACAGTTTTTGTAAATATTGACATTGTTTAGGTGTAAGTGGCACACGATTATCCCGAGGGATTTTTTCTTCTCTGATCAATCCAATCCGAAACATGATGGCAAGCTTTGGCGGCGAAGATAATACGTTTGCCAATTGAATTTAGTGTTTATAGACATGTACGCACAACGAAGATGCAGGGTTTCAATAAATCATCCCTATAATTGTTGGCTTACTTAAACAACTCAATAAAAAACGCTTTCATGTCTTCCCATGACTTTTTATCGGCTGCCTCATTGTAAGCTACGGGTATATTAAACTTCTTGCCCATTTCAGTGGCCTTTGGATTGGTAAATGCATGTACAGCACTGTCGTAAGCAATAAAGGTATAATTGGCCCCAATAGAGTCCATGCCCTTTCTGAAAGATGCCACTTCATCCTTGGAAACAAATGGATCTGCTGCACCATGGCATACAAGCACTTTGGACTTCAACAGGTTTTTATCGGGCTGAACGCCTGACAGATTTCCATGAAAACTAACTACTCCGGCAAGATCTGCACCTTGTTTGGCAGCGTTTAAAACCACAAACCCACCAAAACAATAACCAATAGCAGCTATTTTATTTGTATCAACCATCGGGTTCTGTTTCAACAATTCTATTGCTGCATCTAACCTTGTTTTAGCCAGGCTGGGATCTTTATAAAATGGTGTAGCCAAACCTCCCGCATCTGTGGGATTGTCGGCAGTTTTACCATTTCCATACATATCAACTGCAAATGCAACATAACCAAGTGCTGCCAATTGGCGAGCCCTGCTTTTTGCATAATCATTCATGCCCCACCATTCGTGTACTACTAGGATGGCCGGACGCTTGTCTTTGTTATTTTCATCATATACAACAAAGCCATTTGCATTGATGGTATCGGCTTTATACGGTACGTTTTCTTCTTTCAATTTAACCTGAACCTTTGTAGAATCTTTTGATGCATCGCCGGTAGATGACCCACCACATGCAGGAAAAAGAAAAGCGCCCAACACACAATATATAGCAAAAAAACAAGCTCCTTTCATAACTATTTAATTTGTGGCAAAAGTAGGCTACTGCTATTGAAATTGGGACTAAAATATTGTTCAATTCCCTGCCAAATTAGAATTATAACAGTTACTGCTACTGTAAAGGGAGCGATTTATAGTACCTTTGCGCAAAATTAATAGTATATATGATGACTTTCGAAGGGTTGGGGATTGACAGCAGGCTAATCCAGGCAACCGATGAATTAGGTTTTGTAAATCCAACAGCCATACAAGAAAAGGCTATACCGGTCTTATTAAGTGGCACAACAGATTTTGTGGGATTGGCACAAACAGGAACAGGAAAAACAGCCGCTTTTGG
>JANPHE010000038.1:0-6117 GCA_031424295.1 Segetibacter sp.
AAAATTTCAGGTTCTAAATGAGCGGCAACTGCAAATGCTAATCTTACATACATTCCGCTGCTATATCGTTTTACAGGTGTATCTATATATCGTTCAACGCCTGCAAAATCAACAATCTGATCAAATTTTCGCAGAATTTCATGTTTGGTCATTCCTAATATTGCTCCATTCAAAAAGATGTTTTCTCTTCCACTTAACTCAGGGTGAAAACCAGTACCAACCTCAAGTAAACTCGCTATTCTTCCCCTTATTTTTACGCTCCCTGTGGTTGGTGTTGTTGTTCGGCTCAATATTTTTAATAGTGTGCTTTTTCCGGCTCCATTCCTTCCAATTATTCCCAGAACCTCTCCCTGAGCTACTTCAAAATTAATATCTTTGAGTGCCCAAACATAGTCACTTGTGCTTTTGGTGGCTCGATCATTTTCCTCTCCCACCATCATAAATGGATCTTCTTTGCCGCGTATTTTGTTCCAAAGTCTATTTACATCATGACTAAGCGTACCAGTACCTACAGAACCAAGCCGGTATTGCTTACTTAAATTTTCTACTTTAATAATAGTGCTCATTCAATAATGATTATGTCAGGCTTTATTTAAACTATCAATATTTTTCAATAAATCATAACTAATTGATTGTTCTCAACTTGCCTTTTTATAATCTCCTCTTGAAAAGAACTTTTCTATAAGACAATACATCAAAATAAAAAAATAGCGGCTACCCATTTCTTTTATTTTAAGTTTGGAAATACCTTCTTTTCTATTGCGCCAAGAGTTTGGAACGACGGAAAAAGAATAACCCCGAACTATGCTTTTTACGGAAAGTTCTATAGTCAAATTGAAATGTGGTGATAAAAATGGTTTAATTCCATCAATAGTTTGTCTTTTGTATAGTTTAAAAGCATTGGTAGCATCATTATATCTAGTGCCAATCATGATGCATATTATAGTATTAGCGATTCGATTAATGATTAGTTTATGAAAGGGATAATCAATTAATTTGCCGCCGCGAATGAAACGAGATCCAAAAACACAATCAACATTGTCTTCTACCATTCGATGATAGAAACGAACTAAATCCACAGGATCGTCTGATAAATCTGCCATCATCACTGCAACACAATCTCCTGAAAATTTTTCTAACCCATAACGAACAGCATAACCAAATCCATTGGGGCCATGGTTGGTAAAATAGACTAAAGAAGACACATTTCCTTTCAATTTTTCTAATTCTTCTATCGTATTATCTTTGGAATTATCATTGATAACAACAATTTCATGATCAATTTTAAACTTTTTCATTGTATCAAAGAGGTTGCATACCGTTTCAGCAATAGACCCTTCTTCATTGTAAGCCGGAATTACAATAGACAACTTTAGCATAAATAATTATAAAAAGTTTTTCCTGTTACTTTTAAAAAGCAGTTCATCAAAATCTCCAAACCCATGTTTAATTTTCTTATTCAATATGAAACCATTTTTTTTCAACACTTTCTCGATATCGTTGTCACTAATTGCATTAAGATACATGTCATCATGATGATGCTCTAATTGAATAAAATCAACAGTTGATAATTTCTTCTCAAAAAGTCCTTCAAGACATTTGAGTTCGTGACCTTCTGTATCAATTTTTATAATATCAATGTGCTGAAGATTTTGCGCATAGATAAAATCGCACAATTTAATGACCTCCACTTCAAACGAATCTGCAACTAATTCCTGAGGTTTCACACCCAGGACTTTTGATTTCATTTTTAAGTACTTGGAAGAAAAATTTAATTCTTCAAAAGTGGATGTTTCATCGGTTATGGTTTCTTTGAGGATCAAAGTGCCGTTTTGATTACTCACACCTTTGTTGACCAATTTTACATTAGGTAATTCACCAAATTTGATAACGAGTTTTTTGTAAAGTTTATGATTGGGCTCAAAAGCGTAAATAGTCGCTTTTGGAAATAGTTTAAGAAAAAAATGTATGGTTTGTCCTTTGTTTGCCCCCACATCCAGAATCACCGGATTTGTTACCTTAATGGCGGCCTTATAAAATGCCTGAAGCCTTGGATAAAAAATCAGGTCTTCATTGACACCAATTAAAAATTGTATAGCTTTTACTCTTAGCGACATGTTAATGCTTTAAACCCTAGACCGCAAGGCGTCAAATATTTCTACAAGTGTGACATCAAGATCATAATTCCAATTCCAATTTGGATAATGGTTCTTAAACTTAGAAAGATCGCTGATGTACCAAATGTGGTCGCCAATTCGATTTGTGTTAGAGTATGTGTAATTTATTTTTTTTCCACTGATTTGCTCGCACAATTTGATTGCTTCGATCATGGAACAGTTTGCGAACCTTCCGCCGCCAGCATTATAAACCTCACCCGGCCTTGGTTTCTGATAGAATTCCCAAAACATATTTACCAAGTCACCACTGTGGATGTTATCTCTTACTTGTTTTCCTTTGTAACCAAAAACGGTGTAGGGATTTCCAGTAATGGCACATTTCATTAAGTAAGCTAAAAATCCGTGCAGTTGCGTGCCGGAATGGTTAGGGCCAGTTAGACAGCCCCCTCTAAAGACACCCGTATTCATTTGAAAATACTTACCATATTCCTGGACCATCACATCAGCCGCCAGTTTTGAAGCACCAAATAGCGAGTGTTTGGAGTGGTCAATCGTCATTTTTTCGTCAATGCCTTCTTTATAAAATTCATGGCTTTGCTGAATTTCCCATCTCGTCTCGTGTTCTTCTAACGGTAGAAAATTGGGTGTATCGCCATACACTTTGTTTGTGGAAGTGAAAATGAAAGTAGCTGAAGGACAAAAATTTCTCGTTAATTCCAGCATGTTCAGCGTAGCTGTAGCGTTCACATTAAAATCAGTCAAAGGTTCTTTTGCTGCCCAATCGTGACTTGGCTGGGCTGCCGCATGAACAATTAATTTAATTGAGGAGCTATATTTCTCGAATATCTTCTTTATTTCCTCATATTCTCTCAGATCTTTTGAATAATGAACATAATTAGAGTTTTCCTCAGACAGTCTTTGCAAATTCCATTTTGTGGAGGCTTCTTCACCAAAAAAGTACTTTCTCATGTCATTGTCAATTCCAACAATTGTATCAAATTTTGATGAGAAAAACCTAACCGCTTCGCTCCCAATTAAACCTGCAGAACCTGTAATGATTGCTACTGACATAAGTTAGTTTAAAATTGAT
This sequence comes from Segetibacter sp., assembly GCA_031424295.1. Taxonomy (GTDB): domain Bacteria; phylum Bacteroidota; class Bacteroidia; order Chitinophagales; family Chitinophagaceae; genus Segetibacter. The sequence goes on from JANPHE010000038.1 coordinate 3,208, forward strand.
TTTAACTGAGTTTCATACTGAATGACCCACGCAAAAATTTCATTCATGATTTCCTTAGGCTTGTATTTTGGCTTCCACCCAGTTTCATTTGATACTTTTGAATTGTCGGTTATATATAGCCGAATATCTGCCTTCCTGTTTTCTTCTATAGGTGTTATTAAAATTTTATTTCCAGTAATTGATTCGCAAATATTGGTCAACTCCAACAATGAACAACTACAATCTAATCCACCGCCAACGTTATAGGTATTTCCTTGATACTTTTCTATATCAGAGATTTGAATGTCAATCAATTGAAATAAATCATGGACATGCAAAATATCCCGAACCTGCTTACCCTTCCCTCCATAACCATTGTAAGTGAGATGGCTATTCCAATAATGTTTCAACAACCATAAAACCACCACACCCTGATCAACCTTACCCATTTGCCATGGACCAGTAATCACGCCACATCTGTTGATAACTGCTTTTACATTTAAGAACTCCATGTATTCTTGGATAATAAGTTCTGATGATAGCTTTGTGGCACCGTACAACGACCTCGCTCCTACTAATGGAAAATCTGTTGTAATGCCATTGGCCGATATACCTTTGATGGTTTGAGAATTTGAAATAATGAATCTTTCCTCAGTTTCCTCAAATGCAACTTCGTCAAGTTTGTAAAAAGGATATACACGACTTGTAGATAAAAAAATAAACCCTGCATTGAATTTTAAAGCATAGTTAAGGCAATTAACAGTTCCGTTCAGGTTTGTATTTATTACATAATCTGTGGATTCATTTAATCCTGCCAAAATAGAAGGCTCAGCAGCAGCATCAATTAAAAAATCAATATGCCCAACATTTTCAATGTCTTCTTTGTTTCTGATATCTCCATGAATGAATGTGACACCTGATCTTTTTAGTCGTTCAATATTTAATTCCGAACCTCTCCTTTTTAGATTGTCTAACACAACCACCTGGTAAAATGGATACTTTTGTTTAAAACAAACCGCTAGGTTAGAACCAACAAAACCACATCCACCTGTTATTAGAATTCGCATATTTTTTAATTTTTTAAAAAACCAAATGGATTATTTTATAAAAAATAGGCAAAATCCAACTTTGACCTCCAACTTCAGCCAATGCAAAATCATGTGTGGGAAAGAATAAACAAAATAGCATTACACTTACTGAGACAAAGCGAAATATTTTAATATTCTCGGTTTTATGAAGAAATATTAAAGAGATGAAAATTGAAGGAAATACATAATTAATGCTTCTTGAAAGATCTGCAACCCAAAATGCCGCAGCTAATGAGGCTAATACACCGATGATGTATAAAAAAGAAAAGAGAAAATTCCTATTTACAATACTCATGACTGCAGGAATGATTATCAAACCCAAAGTTGCCTCGAGAGTGGCAAAAAGAGATAAAGGGATTGATTTTAAATTGAGATCTATTCTTCCCCATCCCATATAAGAGTATGCATATTCATCATGGATTTGAAGATGTTTCTTTAAATAAAATCTCAAGACACTGTAAATGAGAAAACTAAAAACGAATGGAAATATTGTATTTATTTTTTTTAAAATATCATTAAATGTTAATGCCACGCCACATTCTCCAATTAATCGCAGTAAATAGAATAAAGGAAATGAAATAACAGCTCTTTCATCTACAAATGCTGCCAAAATGAGAAATGGAACCGACCAAAAAGGTCGCTTTTGGTAGGCTGCCATGAGCAAGAAAAAGAAAGCAAAACAGTCATAGTGAATAAAGTCACCAATAAATGTTTTTGATAGATATATGCATCCAAGGCTAACTCCGCCGCAGAAAGCAAGGGTTTTATCTCCTGTTACAGACAACAAATACTTCATTCCGTAAAACAAGAATGCAGGCAGAAGAACAATTTGCAGCAAATAGACACCAATCATGTTCAGGTGAAATATCCAAGCTATGACCGGAACGGTAATTCTTGACCATCGCTTGTCTAAATGTGATACAAAGCCATCCTCATGAGGCTTATCTTTCAAAAAATCTTGCGCGTCTATTGTAAGAGGAGATTTAAACTGGAGAGTAAAAAAATCAACTCCCCATTTATATTGTTGAGAACATGTCTTGCATTTATTAATATTCTCTGGGGTTAGTTCAAATGGGAGACTTAAACTATAGGGAGGTGAAAATATAAAACTCAAAATCAATAAAGCAATGGAAGTTTTTAACATCCAATGTGGAACATTCGATATCTTATCAATTAAAATATAAATTTTATTGTAAAAATAACTTAAAGTTAATTTATTCATTATATTTATTATAAAAATTAAACAGTATCCATAAAACTCCTTTCAACCTTACTAAACAATAATAACCCTACAAACAAAGTGATTAGAATAAAAACAGCACTATAACCTAAGCCTACAAAAGTAAAACTACCATGCCCAAAAACCGAATACCTGAATGCTTCTACTATCGGGCTCAATGGATTCCATTGTACCCAAGATGCATAACTTTTTCCTTTTAAAAATGAAACAGGATATGCTATAGGAGTAGCATACATTAGCAATTGTACTGCGAAGCCAATTAGAATATTGAAATCTCTGTACTTTGTTGTCAGTGATGAAATAATTATTCCTAAACCAAAACCAAATGCCGCCATCATTAATACCAATAATGGAATTAGAAGCCAAGTAAAGCTAAAATAAAGTGGAGCACTTTTGAAGAAAAAACATACCACTATCGTTATTGCTAGTAGAAAGAACTGAATGCTGAATTTAACAATATTTGAAATGACTACAGATAAAGGGAGGACCAATCTTGGGAAATATACTTTTCCAAAAATGCTTGCGTTGGAAACGAAGGTGTTTGATGTTGCATTTAAGCAATTGGCAAAATAATTCCAGATAGTTATCCCACTCATGTAAAAC
>JANPHE010000039.1:0-17591 GCA_031424295.1 Segetibacter sp.
GGTAGTTGAAAAAAGGACAGCATCCAGCAAGACACCATCAAGAGTTCCAACAAGTTACGCCAGATTCACTGGTGGGTGGGTGGGAGGGCATACCGTGCCAATTGTAAAACAGCTAATCTGGTGGCCTCGTGGACAATTAGGTATGATGGCCAATACAATCAAAACAACGAGGCAAAACGACTTAGACTGCAAGAAGGCAGCACGGACAGTGTTTCATCAGCAATAAGAGGAATAGAGACCGATTATTCATCGGGTGCTCGAATGCTTGCCACAGACCTCGAAAATTGGTCAGTTCAATTCACTCTTAGTGAGGCAAAATCTCTTGTCAACATCGTTAATTCACGTCCAGAACTTACTGTAATGCAGTGGAATAGTTTCTATACCTGGGTTCCTGCGGCTATTCCGGTTATTGAAAACAATCCTAGGCTTTTACTGATGGAAATGATTTACCCTACCTGTGAAGGCTTGAGAACATACCAAGAAATCTATGATAATATTGTTTGGTATCTTAGTGCTTATACTGTTGGGAAAAAGCCTGGTATCGGCTTGAGTGTCTATTACGACAAGGACATGAAAATGCCGATTTCCTGGGAGTTGATGAAGCTACAGATAAATGCCGCTAAAGATGTAGGCCTAAAAGAGTTTGGTTCTAGCCTTCACCCGATTGGGGTTTTTATAGCTGACGTAGAACCCGCTGAATTTACCGTTGACGACGTGAATAATTACATTATATACGGCACACGGACTCCTTAGCATTCCAACACTTTTCGCCCCTGCCGGTGTTGTAGCAAATCCGTTGAAGTGTTTTATCACTTGCAACTTATATTTGGGAGAGCTTCCTTTTTTCAAGTTATACCTTTGGTATTTTTCACCTGCCTACTTGCCTACAGCGCTCGGTTGGTGAAGAACGCTGACTACGGCAAAGTGGTGGTTGGCGAATAATACAAACCACGGCTAAAGGAGAGCTTTCTGAGATCATAATTATAATGTTGAGAGCATGTCTTTTAACGATATATAAACTGAAGAAAAAATGTTTTCTTTTTTGCAAAGTGGAGAGCAGTTTTAATAGGCTATCTTCATCGTAAATAAATAGCATGAGAAAATTTTCTCTTTATGTAATGGCGTTACTTTATTTATTTGCGGGGATAAACTATTTCTTGCATAAAGAATTCTATTTGGCAATTATGCCTACTTGGTTGGGATATCATGAATTACTGATCATCATAAGCGGAATTTGCGAAATATTGTTCGCATTGCTTTTGTTGCCAATTGAATCTAGGAGTTTCGCCGCATGGGGCATTATTTTTTTGTTAGTCGCCGTTTTTCCGGCAAATATTCAAATGATGGTTAACTATTACCACGAGCAGAATACCCAACTATGGATGAGTATTTTAAGATTGCCACTACAAATTGTACTTGTTTGGTGGGCTTATACTTTTACAACCCATCATGCAAAAGCGGTAAAAACGCGAATATCCGCATGAAGCTAGAAGGAGGTTCTTTGTTTTCAATTCCATTTTTCAGCTCTATTTTTCAAAGACAAACTACAGGCATTTTTTTGTGATCATCGTTTTATCTATATACAAATAACCATCGTTTTTTAACCATGCAAAGTTCATAATGAATTATAAATAAACTGTCGCAACTGGAGGCTTATTTACCAATCTGCTTTTTAGACCGCAAGGACAATACTTGTTCGATTTGTTCAAGGTTAAAATTTTTTGCTCTTAGTAAAATTAAAAAATGATACAGTAAGTCAGCAGCTTCATTTTTAAAAAGATCTTCGTTGTCATCCTTCGCCTCTATTACTAATTCTATAGCTTCCTCACCAACTTTTTGGGCAATTTTATTAATTCCACTTTTAAATAGTTTGTAGGTGTAGGAGGTTTCATCATTTTCAACAATCCGTTGGGCAATAGTATGTTCCAATTCGTATAAAAAACCTTTGTTTGTTTCTTCGTTAAAGCACGAAACAGCGCCTGTATGACAGGTCGGTCCTTGCGGCTCTGCTTTTATAAGAATAGTATCGTTGTCGCAATCGATGGCAATATTTTTTACGATTAAAAAATTACCCGATGATTCTCCTTTTGTCCAAAGTCTGTTTTTACTTCTGCTAAAAAAGGTAACTTTTCCTTCTTCCTTTGTTTTTTGAAATGCCGCTTCGTTCATGTACCCCAACATAAGTACTTGATCATTCAGGTAATTTTGGATGATAACCGGAACAAGACCATTCGTTTTATTAAAATCTATATTCATCGAACAGGAATTTTTTGAATTTTTAAATATTGTTTTAGTGCGGGTATTGGAATTTCATTAAAATGAAAAATGCTTGCAGCTAAAGCACCGGTAGCATTTGTTTGTTCAAATACCTCTTTGAAATGTACTTTGCTTCCGGCCCCGCCAGAAGCAATGACTGGAATATTAACTGCTTTACTTACTTGCGATGTAATGTCAATTGCAAATCCATTTTTTGTTCCATCGTTATTCATGGAAGTTAGTAAGATTTCTCCTGCACCAAAATTTGCTGCTTTTATTGCCCAATCTATTGTTCTAATTTTTGTAGAAATTTTACCACCATTGATATAAACATACCACTCCCCATTTTCAAATTTTGTATCTATAGCTACTACTACACATTGACTACCAAAATTTCCAGCAATGTCTGCAATTAATTCTGGACGATTCACAGCAGACGAATTGATACTTACTTTATCAGCACCTGCACTAATGATTAATGATACATCCTCAATTGAATTGATGCCGCCACCTACGGTAAAAGGAATATTGATTTCTTTCCCAATTTTTTCAACCAATGCAGCAAGGGTTTTTCTTTTTTCTATAGTGGCAGTGATGTCTAAAAAAACCAATTCGTCAGCTCCATCTTCAACATATTTTTTTACCATCGTTATTGGATCGCCTGCATCGCGAATGTCTATAAAGTTCACACCTTTTACTATCCGCCCATTTTTAATATCCAAACAAGGAATGATTCGTTTTTTCAGCATAGTTGGCTCAATTCTTTTAGACTAATCTTTTTTTCATAAATGGCTTTACCTACAATTGCACCTTCGCATCCAATTTTCTTTAAGTTTACCAAGTCGTGTATAGATGATACACCGCCACTTGCTATCAGGTTAATCTTTGTTTTTTTTAATATTTCTGCATACAGTTCATTCGATGCACCTTGCAACATTCCATCTTTACTTATATCGGTGCTGATTACATAGCGCACACCATTTTGTTCAAATGCTTTGATGAAATCAATTACATCAATTTCAGAACTATTTAGCCAACCTTGGGTAGCTATTTTTCGATTGTTGCAATCTGCGCCTAAAATTATTTTTTCAACTCCATAAATACTTAACCACTCTATGAATAATACAGGATTAGTTACAGCTATACTGCCACCGGTTACTTGTGAAGCACCATTGTCAAAAGCTATTTTTAAATCTTCATTGCTTTTTATGCCACCTCCAAAATCAACTTTTAAATTAGTATGGGATGTGATTTTATTTAGCACACTGTGATTTATAATTCTATTGGATTGTGCTCCATCAAGATCAACCAAGTGTAAAAATTGTAGGCCGTTGGCTTCAAATTCTTTTGCTACTTCTAACGGGTCTTCGTTATACATTTTTTGCGTAGCATAGTCACCTTTACTAAGTCTTACACATTTACCTCCAATGATGTCTATTGCTGGAATGATTCTCATAAGGCTAAAAAGTTTTTTAATATTTGAGATCCTACACTAGCGGACTTTTCCGGATGAAACTGCGTACTATAAAAATTGTTCTTTTGCATAGCAGCACTAAATGGTATGATATAGTCACATATCGCTGATGTTTCTTCTGAAAGTTCAGCATAATAACTGTGTACAAAATAAACGGTATCCTCTTTATTTATACCATTCCAAAGTGGTCCTTTTAAATCGGATAAACTATTCCATCCCATGTGTGGTACGATGTCTAATGGGGGAAACAATTTGACAGTTGTATTAAAAATGCCCAAACAGGTTGTATCGCCTTCTGCTGAATGATTGCACATTAATTGTTGCCCTAAACAAATTCCTAAAACCGGTTGTTTCAACGATTGAATAAGGGTATCTAAATGATAACTTTTTAAATGGGCCATTGCGGAACTAGCTTCACCTACACCGGGAAGGATCACTTTTTCTGCACCAACAATTTCCGCTTCATCATCCGTTACCACACAATCATATCCTAATCTGCGAATGGCATTTTCAACTGACTTAATATTTCCAGCATTGTATTTTATTATAGCTATCATAATACACCTTTTGTACTTGGAATAGAAAAATTGTTTGTTTTACTTATAGCCATTTTTATTGCTTTTGCAAATGCTTTAAAGATTGCCTCTATCTTGTGATGTTCATTGTCGCCTTCTGCTTGTATATTCAGATTACATTTTGCATGATCACTAAATGATTTAAAAAAGTGCATTAACATTTCAGTAGGCATTTCCCCTATTTTTTCTCGTTTAAATGTGGCTGCCCATATCAACCAAGGCCTTCCCCCGAAATCTATTGCCACTTGTGCTAAGCAATCGTCCATAGGTAGCAAAAAGCCATATCTTTCAATACCTTTTTTATTTCCCAGGGCCTTTAAAAATGCTTCTCCAAGTGTGATGGCTACGTCTTCTATGGTGTGGTGTTCATCTATTTGTAAATCGCCTTGTGCTTTGATACACAAATCGATATTTCCATGCTTAGAAATTTGTACCAACATGTGATCAAAGAAATGCAACCCTGTTGAAATAGAACTTTTCCCTGCACCGTCTAAATTTATTTCTACCTCAATTTTTGTTTCGGAGGTTATTCTTTCTACCTTAAACTTACGTGGTTCGGCTTTCAGAAATTGATAAATATCATTCCAATCTTGTGTTGACAAAATAGCGTCCTTACAATTTTCTTGGTTTAAATAAATGGCTTTGCAACCCAAATTTTTCGCTAATTGTACATCAGTCAATCTATCCCCAATAACATAGGAATTACTCAGGTCGTAATCGCCGGTAAGGTAGTGTGTAAGCATACCTGTTCCCGGTTTTCGTGTAGCAAGGTTTTGATGAGGAAATGATTTGTCAATGAGTATTTCTGAAAAAGTTACCCCTTCATTTTTGAAAGCCTGAATGATTTTATTTTGTGTCGGCCAAAAGGTTTCTTCCGGGAATGCTTCAGTGCCAAGCCCATCTTGATTAGTCACCATGACCAATTTATAATCTAATTCTTTGGCAATAAGGGATAGGCTTTGAAATACACCCGGATAATATTCAAGCTTTTCCAAACTATCTATTTGAAAAGTGATGGGTGGTTCTATTATCAAGGTGCCATCGCGATCTATAAACAATACTTTTTTCATTTTATAATTTGTTTAATGCATTTATCAGAGTTTGGTTTTCCACAGACAATCCAACAGTAATGCGAATACAGTTTTTAACCAAATTATTTCTATTGCGAGTAATAATTTTTTGAGCGATCAGTTTTTCATAAATAGTATCGGCGTCCGTAGTTTCAACTAAAAGAAAATTGGCGTCAGATGGATAGACCTTCGTTACAACAGCAATTCGATTTAATTCTTGCTCCAACCAATTTTTTTGAACCAAAATATTTGCAATTTGCTTTTCAAATTCATTATAATTTTCCAATGCACGCAAAGCGGCTTTTTGATTAAGTTCGCTCACATTGTAAGGAGCTTTTACCTTGTTGTACAAGCGGATGATTTCATTATTGGAATAAGCAGTTCCAACTCTAGCTGCGGCTAAGCCCCATGCTTTACTAAAAGTTTGCGAAACAATTACATTGGGATACTGTTCAAGTTTTTCAATAAAAGATGTTGCCGAACTAAAATCAATGTATGCTTCATCAACAATAACAATTCCCTTGAAACGATTCAATATCCATTCTATATTGTTTAAATGATTGCCCGTAGGATTGTTTGGCGAACAAATAAAAATCAACTTCAAATTTTCATCTTTCAAATGCGATTCTAGATTGTTCCAATCAATTTGGAAATGATCATTCAATTGTATTTTTATCAGCTCTACATCGTTAATAGCAGCCGATACATCGTACATGCCATATGTGGGTGAAAACGTCAATGCTTTGTCTTTACCCGGATTGCAAAATATTCTAAATGCCAGATCAATCACCTCATCACTTCCATTTCCAATAAAAATATTTTCTGTTGCTATACGCTTCAATTCGCTCAATTTTTTCTTTAACGCATATTGATATGGATCAGGATAACGATTAAGGTCACCAAACGGATTCTCATTGGCATCTAGAAATATACCTTCACTGCCGGAGAACTCATTTCTTGCACTTGAATAAGGTTTGAGGCTGAGGATATTTTTTCGAACTATTTTTTCTAATTCAAACATTTTATAAACTTTTTAGCCTTAACGTAACTGCATTTTTATGTGCAAATAATTGTTCTGCCGCTGCCATTCTTTCAATAGCAGGTCCTATATTTTTTATCCCCTCTCTCGTTAATTCTTGAAAAGTAATTTTCTTAACAAAACTATCAAGGGATACGCCGCTGTAAGCTTTAGCAAAACCATTGGTTGGTAGTGTATGGTTGGTTCCGCTTGCATAATCGCCTGCACTTTCGCAACTATAATTACCTAGAAAAACAGAACCTGCATTAATAATATTGGAAATTTCCTTTTTAGCTTTTTCAATGGCCAAAATAAGGTGCTCCGGGGCATATTCATTGCTAAATGCAAGGCAATCGCTGATGCTATTAAACACAATAGCTTTGCTGTTTTTTAGTGCTTGTTTTGCAATTTCTTTTCTAGGCAATTCTTTTAATTGGTTGGTCAGTTCTGCCAGTATTTGATCAACTATTTGTTCATCATTTGACAATAGGATAACTTGACTATCAGCACCATGTTCCGCTTGCGACAGTAGGTCGGCAGCTACAAAAGAAGGCTTACAATATTTATCTGCAATGATGAGAACTTCGCTTGGGCCGGCAGGCATATCTATAGCAACGCCTATTTGCTGTGCCATTTGTTTGGCAGCAGTTACATATTGATTTCCAGGTCCGAAAATCTTATTCACCTTCGGGACGATTTTTGTTCCAAAGGTCATTGCGGCAATGGCTTGAATGCCACCAACAGCATACACTGATGTAATACCCACTAAACTTGCTGCATATAGAATTGCCGGATTTATTTCACCTTTCGTATTAGGAGGTGTGCACAGTATTATTTCTTTACAACCTGCTATTTTTGCCGGTATTCCCAACATCAAAACTGTGGAAAATAATGGGGCCGAACCTCCCGGAATATAGATCCCTACTTTTTCTATTGCCCTACTTTCTCTCCAGCATTTAACCCCTTTTGTTGTTTCTATTACTTTGGTAGGTTCCTTTTGAGCAAGATGAAATTTTTCAATATTTCGTTTCGCCAATTGGATGGCTGCTTTTAATTCCTTCGAAACTTGTTTAGAAGAATCGGTAATAGTTTTCTTATTAACCAAGCATGAGCTTACATCAACTTTATCAAACAATAGACTATACTTTCTTACCGCTACATCACCATTCTTTTTTATTGCTGCAAATACTTCTTCAACTAAATTCGATAACTCAGTTTTATCTTGTGTAGGACGCATTGATAGTTTTGTCCAGTCTTCTCTTTTCGGGTTGATTATTTTCTTCATTTTCTTTCCTTGAATTATTTGTTTACAAAACCATTTTTTCGATGGGGACTACTAAAATTCCTTGCGCACCTATAGATATCAATTGATCTATGATTTCCCAAAACTCATCTTCTTTCACTACTGAGTGAATACTTACCCATCCTTCCTTTGCAATTGGTAGAACAGTGGGTGCTTTCATGCCGGGTAATATGGATGATATTTTTTCCACTGCGGTTAGTGGTGCGTTCAATAAAATGTATTTGTGTTCTACAGCGGTTCTAACAGCTTTTATGCGAAATAAAAGTTTTTCAAGGATCTGTTGCTTTTCTGTATTCAGGTTCTTATTTGCAATAATAAGAGCAGTGCTTTTAGTGACTACTTCCACCTCTTTTAGTCCGTTCATTAGCAGTGTGCTTCCGGTACTTACTATGTCAAAAATGGCATTTGCCAATCCAATGCCGGGGGCAATTTCCACACTGCCACCTATCTCTTCAATCTCTACCGAAATATTGTTTTCATCAAAGTATTTTCGCAGTATTTTCGGATAGCTTGTAGCTACTTTTTTATTGTTGAAATAAGATAAGCCTTGGTACACTTCATCTTTTGGAATGGCTAATGAAAGTTTACATCCGGCAAAACCTAATTTTTCTATTGTTTGTACATCTTTCCCTTTTTCCCACACCTCGTTCTCGCCTAAAATTCCTATGTCTGCAACGCCTTGTTCTACATACTGTGGAATATCATCGTCGCGTAGGAATAAGACCTCTATAGGGAAGTTCTGCGATTCTGCTTTTAGTTTGCGGTCCCCGTTGCTTATTTTAATGCCGCAATCCTTTAGGAGTTCAAGGGACTTTTCACTTAATCGGCCACTTTTTTGAATGGCTATTTTTAGTTTACTCATTTTTCACTTTTTTGTGTCTGAGTAAAACGGAGGGGGTTAGGCAACAAAAAACCCGTCTGCTTTACTCAGACGGGTTTCGTTATATGTTTTAGTTACTTTATAACATCATCACCTCGACTGAGCGAATTGATGATGATGATGGTGTAACATATAAGTGTTCATGTTTGTTCTTAATTTTTAGCGAAGTTATAGGGGAAGTTTGGTTTCTCAAAATTAAATTTTGTAAAAGTGCTTGCTCTTTGACCTGCCAACAATGATAATTTTCAGCCTTTCATTAACTTATTTGTGCCCTGTACAGTTCGAACCTATTAGAGACATGGTGCCTTTTATTAACAAAATAGAACCTTGTTTTTATACTTCCTAAACTATTGATTGTTCCTAAAAATAATTTTGTAGCATTCCATTCAACTTACCACTTTACCCTTAATTTTTGCAACCAAGACATTTAAATGGATTCAGAAGATGAAACTATACATCACTTCCAACCTGATTTTAATAAAGCAATACTTTTCTATTTCGTATAAACATTTAGGATTTGTTCTTCTTCATTTCCCTTAATGCCAACAAAAAACCTGCTGCGAATAATAGCGTAATAAGCCCTGCGAAATATGGTATTATTTCAGACATTTTTATTGTTGTTAATTAGTTTTAAATAAATTCCGAAAGCTAATATTGAAGGCACCCAAATACCAATAAATATAGCGGCATTGACTTCACCTTTAAAGTATAATATTTCTGAAAAAATAAGTGATAGAAAAGCCGCAACGAATAATAAGATGTCAGTTGCTGTAAATTTTTTGAGCATAATGTAGTTATTTAAATTCCTTGTTTTTCCACTAAAAAACAAATGTAACCTAAAGTGACCGATATACTTTGTTGCTAACCTTTTATTTATGCTAGCAAACCATTTAGGTTGAAATATTTTATTTATTATGATTGTTTTTACTTGAAGATAGATTTGTGTTTAAGATTAAACTGGAATAGTAGGACTGAATTTTAAACACTAATTTTTATTCTAGCCTAATTGAATATATTATCTATGTAACCTCTCATGTATAGTCTAGCCAAATTCTCCAAAGAGACTTTTATTTAGATGGTTTATAAATATTCTTATTAGCCTTGGCATTACCTACAATCCTGAAATCTTTTTTTACGCCGCTTTTGTGTGTTCATCACCAAGAGCCCTTTGTTTACCTAGGTTTGCAGGTGAAGAACTCCTGCCTGAACTCTTCAGCGTATCTAAATTAAATATCGTGCACTTTTTAATTAGGAAGCTGAGTTATTTATTAAAATCGATATTACTCTATTGGCTCAATTTTCCTAATTGTATTGTAATCTGATACATATACACTGCCATTGATGCTGTTAGGATGAGTAACTGCTATGCCCCATGGATTGCAAAAATTTGCTATAGAAACATTGCCGTTGACCGAAGTACAGGTTCCTATTGTGTACTTACCTGCAATAGTGGTTACATTTCCCGAAGGGCTTATTTTTCTTATTTTTCTTGTTAAATCTTCTGTTACATATATATAACCCGCTGCATCAACTGTTATACCTGCCGGAAGATATAAACGGGCTGCAATACCCTGACCATCTACACTTCCACCCACACTACCCGCTAGTGTAGAAACCACACCTCCCGGGGTAATTTTTCTTATTCGGTAATTGTAGCTATCTGCCACATACACATTTCACGAAGTATCTGTTGCAATGCCTTGCGGTTGATTAAACGCAGCAACATTGCCTGGTCCATCATTAAAATCTGCAACACCTGTGCCGGCAAAAGTACTGACCACTCCAGCAGGTGTAATTTTTCTTATTTTATTGTTATAAGAATCTGCCACATACAAATTCAAAGATGCATCTGCTGCAATGGCATAAGGATAGAAAAATGTAGCCGTATTTCCGGGGCCATCTGTAGCACCTTGAAAACCTGTACCTGCAATTGTAGTCACCATGCCATTGGAGATTTTTCGTATTTTTTGATTGTCACGATCCACAACATATATATTGTTCAATTTGTCAACAGCCACAGCCCAAGGTTGCGCAAAGGTTGCAACTGCCACACTACCATCTACCGAGCCCTGCTGCCCGTTGTTAATGCCTGCAACGGTGCTGACAATTCCATCTACTCCAATTTTGCGTATAAGGTTACTGTTTGGTTCTGCCAGATACAAATTACCAGCAGTATCTGTTGCTAAGCCCTTGGGATCGTTAAATGTGGCAATATCTATAGGGCCATCCAAATCTATTGGATTAGAGTTTGTGCCGGAATAGGTACTCACGTTGCCATACAAAAAGCCTTCATCATCAGTCTTTGAACCATATGTAAGATTAAGCCATTGGCTACCATTATAATGATAGACCCCTCTAGAACCATCTGTCTGGTAAACCATTAAACCTATTGCAGGATTTAAAATTGCTTTCCTTTGCACATTGGTCATTCGAGGCATTAAAAATCCTTTGTTGTTGCTGCTTACATCTAACAGGGCAGTGTTGTTAGGAGTAGTGGTCCCCACTCCAACGCTCTGACCATAACTTAAACAAAATGGGTTACAAAAAATAAAAAGTAATAGTAGTAATCTTGTCATTATTTTATTTTTTAAAATGCTTTCTAATTGGGATATAAATTCTTAGTTATGATAAAAAACTAAATAAAAATACTTAAAATAATTGTCAGAATTGGTGTGTATGTATTTTTGATTAGCATAAGTTGGAATTGGTAAAGTTTCTTTGTAATGTAAATGAGGCTAACTATATGTGTAAATTATGATTAAAATAGGTCGTTTTGTGAATTGCCAAAACAAAACTGGTCTTGCCTGATAAATTCATCCTCACAATAATTGTAATAGAGGGGCCTATCTCAACACTTTGAGGTTTTTGAATTCTCTTGTACTTAATTAGAGCAACTTGTCTTAAATGAATTTGCATAGAATGTAGGTTAATTTATTAATTAAGTTGTATCCAATAGGGTAGCTGTTAACGACAGTCTGTGAAAAAACCACCGCGTACAAGAAATATACACAGGGCTTTGTAAAGTCACAATTGAACAAGCGCATTGTTTCATTTTGTTATTCACTACATACAAGAAAAAGCCGTTGTCGAACTTTTGTCTTCAAAGTTTCTCCTTCTCAGTGCTTGGTAATTGTGCTAAGGGAACCTTCGATATGTAAAAGATAAACGCAAATGGGAAGGACAGTTTTATTTGCCAACACACAGTGCTAAAGAAAAGGAATACATGCTTAGAACATTGCATGGTCTCATACTCGGACATATAGGGCTCTGTTATGCAGACCAAACTAAGACGAATATATTACGCTGCCGCTGTTGTGTTTTCATCACCAAGAGCCCTTTGTTTATCTAGGTTTGCAGGTGAGGAAACTGTGGAACCAGCCAGCCTGTTCTTCCAATAAAGCCAGCCATATCCCATACAAGAAAATCTTTTATTCCTGATGCAAAAAATTCTTTCTGTGACAGGATATTTGGAATAATAACTGGTATGGATTTTTTGCTCAGTCTGGCCTATATGCCCAGTGCTGACTTAGTCTTTATTTCACGTTTCTTTGCAAATATGAAGAGTGCAGAGGGCATCAATATAGACAGCATCAGTAAACCATATTTTATTACTGTGATAAACCCTAAAGAACTGCCAAGAATCTCATTTTGACTCGGATATTTAGTTAGTATAATGAAAATTACTACATTTTCAAGCATATCGAAGGCAAACCAGATAAATGATAAGCTAATTAAAACTTTTACCAGGTATTTTGGAATATTTATACGTTGAGAAACAAAGCGGGCATATGTGAAAAGAAATAACAAAAACGAAAACGGAAATAAAACGTCAATTGTATATGTGAAACGCTTATAGGCCAATAGTCCTTCAGCAGGGAATAAACTTATTCGTTCATAAACTGCATCATTAGAAAAAACGGGACTTTTATCAAATATTTCTATACCTCCAAGTAGCTGACTGACCGCTTTTGAACCCCAGGGTATTTCAAAAATATGGGTGACTACAAACACTAGTAAGAACACAAGAAAAGTTTGTATTAGTTTTCTTCTTGAAGTTTTGTACAGCAATTGATTGTTTTGGCTTTCTGTTGCTTTGTTAGTCATGGTACCAAATATAAATCCAAGTAAAAAGATTGTTGGGATGTATAAAATGTGTTGAATTGTCATAATAAATAAATTTTCGTTGCATTTAATTTTTCAAATATTGTTGAGATTCAAGCAATATTTCATTATATAAATTTGACCGGTCACTTTCGTTAAAAGGTACTGGTATTGAATGAACCATACCTTTCATTTCTTTATGAATTGTAGGAACTTTTGCGTTTTTAAGTTTTTCGGCAAAATCCTTTCCCATATCATTTAGTGGGTCAAACTCACAGGTAACAATAAAGGCAGGTGGTAAATTTGTTAAACTATCTGAATAAAATGGAAACGCAAAGGGGATTTCCCGGTCTGCTTTATTAGGAGTATAACTTTCTAATGCATATTGCATTTCTGGTTCTTCTAAATAGTAACCTTTTTTAAATTTTTGATAGGCAGCTGTTTTGAAAGGAGAATAGCTCGCAGGGCATTCTAATATTTGATATTTAATATTAGTTAAGTGCTGTTGTTTTGCCTTTAACGCTACAATAGATGCAAAAGTAGCTCCGGCACTTTCACCTGCAACAATTATTTTATTAGGGTTTCCGTTCCATTTTTCGATGTTTGAAATCGTCCATAGAAATGCAGCATAACAATCATTATTGGGAATTGGGTAAGGGTGTTCAGGTGCAACCCGATAATCAACTGCTACTACAATGGCATTGTATAATTTAGATAACCGGGTTGCGTAAGATACAGAAAGGTTTGTCCAAGGCAACACAAATGCTCCTCCATGAAAATAGACTATAACCGGGCTATTTTCATTAAATTGTTTTGGCTTAAAAATGTATGCGGTAAGACTATCATTTGTAATTTTAAGTGTATCTACGCTTACTCCTTGCAAATTTATAGGCATCGCATCTATAAAATGGCTTCGTTCTAATACTGTCATTTTTTTTAGCCTTTCAGCTACCCCATCCGTTGCAGCTAATTTTAAAAAAACAGCTTGTCCCCAATTTAAACGTCCATGAGGAGTAAATGTCAGATAGTAGATATACTCAACAATACCAATTATGGCAACCAACACGATAAGTGAAATGTATTTTATTATTTTCATTGTAAGTTCAATTAATGAGCAAGTTTAATTTTATTATTATGAAGTATCGTCAGCGGTTGCTACCAACGTTTTGCGGCTACAAGAAGTTGGCGATTTTGAAGCACAAAACTGTCTGCCAGCACTGAACTTGATACGAAGCACAAAGCTATATTTAACCAATGAACCGCCAACTTCTTGCAGGTGATGTTACCTGCTGGCATTGTTCGTCAATTCCAAAATTAAAATTATTCTAAAGGATATTTAAATTGTTCAGCATAGTTGTCTAATACCATTCCAATTTTTAGCAGTCTGAAATCGGAATAACGTTTACCAATTACTTGAATACCGATAGGTAAGGAATCTTTACTGAGTGAAATTGGCATAGACAAAACAGGATTTTCAGTTAGTGTAAATGGAGTGGTATATGCCTGGGTTGCCATATAATAATGCATGAGTTCCTGGTTTACTTCTATTGGGTTGTTGTAAATATTAAAATTCCCTAACTTTTTAGTCGGCTTATGATGTGGAAACGCCTTTACTGAGCTTACTGGACAAATAAACACATCAAAATTGTCTAAGAAATTCTCCATTTGAGTAATTAAAGAATCCTGTATGTTTAAGGCTTCCATATATTTTTCCACCGAAGTTGGTTTTACAACATTCTGATGCATTGGCACATCTTTCAGCACTCCTTTTATAAACGGATTCCCTATCCATTTTGCAATATTTGAAGTCTTGTAACCACCTTGCATACCGACAAAACTTCCCCAGGTCTTCCATGCCAGGTGAAAGTCAATTGGAGGCGTAAATTTTACAACCGTAGCGCCCGATTTCTCTAACTTTGAAACGTAATCCTGAATCGCTTTTTTGATTTCATTGTCAACGGGAACATCACCAAACTCATCAGTCCATGCAATTTTCATTTGTTTTATGTCGATAGTATCCGTACATCTGTCTATGGGTATTGGTTTTTTATCGGTGTTGGTGGATTGTGCAATAATATCCATAGCAAGTTGCAAATCATCAATATTTCTGGCTAAAGGACCTGCAACTGCCAGTGATTTTAATCCGTTTGTTTTCTCTTTCGGGTCAGTTTGAATTCCCTGTAATGATACCACTCCAAACGTGGGTTTGAATCCATATACGCCACAATAAGCGGCCGGCAGGCGGATCGAGCCTGCAAGGTCATTTCCAAATGACAGTGCTGTCATTCCTGTTGCAAGTGCAACCGCACAACCCCCACTACTACCTCCGTTGGTTTTTTTAGTATCCCAGGCATTATTGGTTTTTCCGAAAACAGCATTATCAGTTTGCATGTCCATGGCTAAAACCGATAAATTGGTTTTGCCATTAATAATGGCGCCTTTAGATTTCAGCAGTTTTACAAGTTCGGCATCTTTTGTTGGGATATGGTTTCGCAATGGTTCATATCCCGACGTGGTTGTCAGTCCTTGTGTCAAATAATTATCCTTAATCGTGATTGGGACACCATGTAATTTCCCTAAATGATCACCATTCTTAATCGCTTCATCCGATAATGTAGCCTGGTGTAAAGCATTTTCTTTATCGACTAAAACGACTGCATTAAAGATGCCGATTTGTGCTTCTATTTGTTTTAAATAAGCCGATACTACTTCATAGGAAGTAACTTACATGTTCCTGATTTTAGCTGCTATTTCTGTAGCAGACATAAATAAAATATTGTTTTGTGCCATAAGTTGAATTGGTAAAAAAGTAAAAAATAATATTTTGATAATAGGTCTCATGTTATAAAGCTTGATTTCTTTTTTTAATAAACATTACACCCACTATGATAAGCCAAACCAGCCAGCCTGTACTTCCAATAAAGCCAGCCATATCCCATACAGGAAAACCTTTTATTACTGTTGCAAATAATTCAGCTTGTGCCAGCAGGTAAATAGCAGCACTGGTAATACCCAGCCAGTTTACCCATTTTGGCATCAGTCTTAATTTGGCAAATGAAATGGTCATCATCACTGTCCATGCAATAGTAAAAAGTTGTCCTAAATGTTCGCCCAGTATCACACCGCCAAACTGGTGAATGGTTTTAAAGGAAACGATAGCAGCCGCTTTTGTTGCTTCGTCTGTTGCATGTACAAACGTATCGGCAAGTACTGGTACAACAAATGTCCATCTTAATAAGCCTACCATCTGAACAATTAAACCAATCACACCAAAGGTTGTAGCCATGCGTACCAATGGTGCTTTGTTTTCAAAATTTTGCCCCATCATGATATAAGCAGGTATTAAAGGAATACCGGTTATGGCGAAAGCAAACCATGTCCATATCAGGGAATTTCCACCTTGGTAAAACTTGGTAAGAACTGTTCCGGTGTCCTGCCTTAAAATATCAGGATACTCAAAAATGATGGTTAACATAGTGTAAGGAATGAGCAATGCAATTGCACTGGCAATTAGTAAGATTCCGATTGTTTTGATATTACTTTTCATTTTGCTTTAGTTTTTTGCTTGACAGTACAAAGGTGTATCAAGACAAAAGCCCGTTCAAGGACATTTGTCCATAAATTCAGCAACTGCTTATTTTCTTAATTATTTTTTTTGAATTGACGAGTACCATTCAACCGTTTCTTTTACGATGTCTGATGGGTAAGTAGCATGGTTGCCAAAGCGGCTTACATATTTATCATGATTCACCAGGTAGGGATATTCAAACTGGTAAGCCATTTCGTACAATTCTTTAATAAAGGAATTGAAAAGCCCGGCGAGCCTTATCACAAATTTTGGAGTAACCGATTTTTTAATCCTTTTGTTGCTGATCACTTCAAACAGGTGCACCCATTTATCCAGACTTAATGCAGGTGCATTGGGTACATGCCATATCTGTCCAAATGTATCATTTGCTGTACCCACATTTATCATAGCTGCTGCAAAGTCATTGATATAGGTGAATGTGTGCGGTAAGTCTATATTCCCAAACAGCCTAGCTGTTTTTCCATTATAAACACTATGCAGAAAGTCTGTACCGAAAATACCTTTGTGAATGCGTGGTCCAATAAAATCTGCAGCCTTTACAAAAGCAACCCTGTTGTTAAACTCGTCGCCGGAGTAGAGCTGGGTATTTATAACCCCTGCTCTTATTTTGCCCTTTTTAGTTTTGGCTGCATGCGGCATTTGTTCATTCATTTCTTTTCCTGCAACGTTGCCGTAGGAATATAGATTATCTGCAAAAACCAACTTTGTATTGCTTTCACTCAATGCATACGCCAATGCAGTTGCTGTTGCCGGATAAAAGTCTTCCCATTTATCATAAGGCATATCTGTACAACTAAAAATTATTTCAGACCTGCTTGCAATAGCTGCCATAGCTATTTTGGATGTTTCATCTGAGGCTGTTACATGTACGTTTTGCGGAATGGGTATGTCCAGTTTTCCTGTTCTGTTTACCAATAAGATTTTTTCGTCCGGGTTTTTATCCAGCAGCAATTGCATAATGGCAAGTCCCAATTGCCCTGTGCCCAATATTGTTTTCATTTTAAAAATAGTTTATCGTTAAAAATTACTTAGCATAGCGGTTTAGCAAAGTTTCTAAACGACCTTTTCTAATGGCTCGGTTAGCAATAAAATGTATTAACCCTCCAGCTAAATATCCCAGTCCGGGTGTTGTAGAATTGTTGAGTTTTATAAAAATAGCAAGGTTCGATAGTTTTTTAGGAACACCACTAGGACCAACTAAACCCTCTTTTTTCAATCCATAATAAATATTCATAGCATCTTCAAAATCAGTATTACCTGGTTTTAAGGTTATTCTTATGCGGCAATTTTTTTCTGTTTTGTTTTTAAAGAAATGTACGCTACCA
>JANPHE010000040.1:0-11326 GCA_031424295.1 Segetibacter sp.
GGAACCTGGTACCCATGTGGCAATTAACCTGGCTGTTTGGCTTCCCACCCCACCAAAAGATACATAACCCGGACCTGCAAAAGCACTGTCATTGAGCACCGGTGTATTCGTACTATCCTGATAAACCAATACATGGTGTACAACGTTTCTATTGCCGGGAATAACTTCTATCTGCGTTATGTATTTAGCGGTAGGATTGGGATTGGAAATGACAAAAGCCTGGTACAAGTCCGCACCTGTATTAGGTATGGTAAAGTCGGGTATTCTGGCAGTAAGATCCGGAGCCGTAATTACCTGTGTTTGCGTATAAACAGGCGGAGGTAATGCCTGTGTGGTATCGCCTGAAGGGGCACCTGCTGCTACCCAATCGCTGATAATATTTTTTTCTTCATCAGTCAGCACTTTGGCATTGGCCAAATGATTGTATGTGGGGTCAGGCAAATAAGGAGGCATTTTCTTTGTAACAACAGCATTTAAAATGCTAGACCTATATAGATAAGCAGCTTTGTAAGATGTCAACGAGAAAGGAGCGAGCCCATTGGGATTATGGCAACTTGTACAATGGGAATAAATAATGCAGGAAACCTGCTTCTCCCACGTGGGTGGTTGCGAAAAACCAAGGTTGAAAATGAATAAAAAACAAAATAATGTAATAATGTGCCTCATAAAAAGTCGATTTTTAGTTTTTAACTTCAATCAGACTTCAATTTCGGTAAAAAGTTTAATACGAAAAAAAATTATTTTGATTGGCTTATTTACATTTTTGATTGAGGGAGTATAAAGAGTAACTAAAAACAGAATCAGGTATTATTTGGCAGTAGCAACCTTTTATTTTTGTTCTCCTCCAAACCACTCTTTAAATTCATTTACACGTTCTCTGCTTACTATAGTATCTACCTTGGTTTCTGGAACTATGTCAAGTTTCAATCTGCCTCCCAACCACGTATGTACTTTTTTTATGCCTTCTATATTTACCAAAAGGTGCCTGTTTGTTCTGAAGAAAGAAGTGGGTTCCAGCATTTCTTCTAGTTGAGAAATGGTGAATTCGATCAAATGCTTCGTGTTGTTAAAATCTACCGCATAACACAACTTGCCATCAGCAAATAAGTAGGCAAGTGTATCGGTTTTAATGTTGATAAATTGAGTACCTCTTTTTACCAACAGCCGCTGCCGATACTTTGGTTTTGTAAAATCCTGTAGTATTTGCATTAGCTGAACCGGAAGTTCCGGGCGGGATTTAGTTGCCAATTTTTTATGTTTTTCTATGGCTAGACTTAGTTCTTCTTCATCTATTGGCTTTAGCAAATAATCAATACTGTTTACTTTGAAAGCCTTGAGCGTATACTGGTCAAATGCAGTTGTAAAAATGACCGGAGTTGTTAACTGAACCTGATTGAAAATTTCAAAACTCAAACCATCAGCTAATTGAATATCCATGAATATCAAATCGAGGTTGGTATTTGCTGACAAGAAAACCACAGCAGAGTCAATGCTATCTGCTCTGCCTTCTATTGAAATTTGTGGATACAATTTAATGAGCATTTTGCTGAGCTTATTGGCTGCCAATGCTTCATCCTCTACAATAAAAACTTTCATAGTTTAATAAATATCATGTTGCCAACATTGAAGCCTGCAGGCAATATTATTTATCTAATAAGGGAACAGCTACTACAAATTGATCGGGTCCAGAAATTACATCTACCAATTTATCTGTCAATAGTTTTGTTCGTTTCCTGATGTTGTCCAGTCCCAGCCCCATAGATTCTGCTACATGTTTTTTCTTTTGCAAATTATTGCTTACTACCAACTTTCCGTTTTCAGAAAATATGCGAATGGTTAGCGGATGATCTTCAGAAACAATATTGTGCTTGATGGCATTTTCCAACAACAGTTGCAGCGATAAAGGTGCAATTTTTTGGTTTAACTGTTTGTCATCGATGTCAACGATGATTTGTAAATTTTGACCAAATCGGGTTTGCAATAAAAAGGCATATGCTTTCAATACATTCAGCTCCTCTTTTAGCAAAATGGATGGCTCATCTTTCACCTCCAAAATATGCCGGTACACTTTGGACAATTGTTGTACAAATTCAACTGCTCTATCAGGATCTTCGGGTATCAAAGCGCTTAAAGTATTAAGATTATTGAATAGAAAATGTGGATTGATCTGCGTTCTCAATGCATCTATCTGGGCATTCAGGCTTTCTCTTTTAAGCAACTCTTTTTCTTCTACCGATTTTCTTAGTTCATTCATAAAGTACCTGCTTTCATAAATAGCAGCGATGGTAAGTGAGCAAAAAAGAGATGTACTGTTTGCATTGATAAGAATATCAACAATGGTTCTGTTTCCACCGCTCAGGTCAGATAAATCGCAAAAATCTTTTAAGGAAATACTCAGTACATTCGTGGCTACTACAGTAAAAAATAACATGGTAACAGACTGAAATAAAAGCCTCTTTCTGACCGTGTCAAAGTCCGGATATCTGTTTCTAGACCATACCATGATGTATCTGTTTCCAACCCAAATGACTGTTGTAGTCAACAAAGTTTGGAGATAAATATTCCACGTGTAATAGACAGGTTTATTGAACCTTGCTCCAAAAAAAACAATTGGAATAATAAAGGCCAACAAAGGGATCATGATCAGCATTAGTTTGCCGTCTTTAAAACCAATTCTATCGCATGAATGTTTCTTCATTATAATTTTAAAGGTAAGTTGTCTTTATCAACTGTTCAACCCTGCCATAAAAATAAATTTAAAACAGGGTTGAACAATGTTGGAATTATTTAAAACGATTTAAAAGGTAATCTGATAATTGATGTTTGGAAAGAAGCCTATTTGGTTGATTTCGTTTACATTTCCTGTAGTAGGATTAAGTGTGCGCACATACACATTTTTTTGGTTAGTCAGGTTCTGAAAATCAATGTACCATTTTTGTGTTACTTTTCTGCCATTGCTGGTAAATGACATTTTAAAATCCCACCTGAAGTAATTGGCATTTTTTAGTTCATAGGCTTGATTCTCTTTGAAAACAATGAACTCTTTTTTTGCAGATTCTGAAATGTCAAATGCTGTGTAACGTTGTCCGCCTGCAAACGTTATTTTAGTATCAATGCCAAACGATTTTCTACTATTGATCTTAAATTCTTTACCACCTAAAATATTGCTTGCAAAATTGCTGTTGAAAGCTGTATTTCTCCAAACATTGTCACTTCCTTTGTACTTAGACTGGAAAATGGATCCGGTTAGTAAATAGTAGAATCCTTTATCAAGAAAACGTTCAACGGTCAGTTCAAATCCATAGTTATATCCCTTACCCTTGTTAACCAGATTTGTTTTGTCAGGGAAATAGAAATCAGCCCCCGAATTTAACATGCTGAAAGATGATGCATCTTTTTCTACCGCGGCATTATAAATGTATTGTCCGTAAGCTTCAGCTTTCAATCGAAGATTCTTAGAGAAGCTAATGTCATATCCCAATACTGAATGAAGACTTTTGGAGAAATCAAGTTCCTTGTTGGTTAGTGCTATAGACCCGTCTGCTTTTTTGGTTTGGTAAAAATAAACTTCCAGTGGTTGTGTTTGGCTGTGTAAGCCTGTACCAAATGCCAAAGATTGATTAGGTTTTATTTGGTATTTGATATTCCATCTTGGTTCTATGCTTGTGCTATTGTTCAGTGTAAATGTTTGGCTATACAATCCAATATTGGTAGAAAGTTGGTCGTTGAAACGATGAGAAAAATTGGCAAATCCTCTTATAAGAGAAGCATTGTTATTGATGTTGTATAAGGTGGTTAGGGTATTTGCTCCATCGGGTATATAATCATTCTCCAATTTTAGTTTATTGATGTCGGCAATAAAACCCGCTGTCAACTGATTTTTGGAGTTGAATTTTGAATTGACTGTATAGCCAACTGTATATTTCAACTGTGTATTCTTTTTGTAGAAAGCAGTGCTGTCAGGTTTTATGTCATAGAAAGTTTCTCTGTACTTCGCTCCAAAACCAGAAACTGCCAATATAAATTTACCTGAGGTTTTATGATTGAAAAAGTAATTGTGCGTAAGTCCGGTAAAGCCTGTTAATGAATTAAATTTTCTATCCCTTAAGCTACCATCGGGAGTAGAGTATAGGTTGTCTTCATCTATGGCTGCAAAATTGATATGGCTTTCACCGCCAACGCCTACCAAGCTAAATGTTCCGGCTTTTTTAGTAGGAATATTGATCTTGAAATTTAAATCCTGGTAATAAGGAGTAGCAGAACCTGTACCCACACTCAAACCAACTTTTTGAATAACAGCTACCAACGAATAGCGGTAGTTGATAAGGAAGGATGCCTTGCTGCCTTTGCTCAATGGACCTTCGGCACCAAATTCAAAACCGTTGAAGCCCATCTGACCCAGGAACTCATATTTCTCCGAGTTGCCATTCCGCATTTTCAAATCAAATACACCTGCAAGTGCATTGCCATACTGTGCAGGAAATGCACTTGTAATAAAATCCGAATTCTTAAGGGTGTTCGTATTAAGTATGGTAACCGGTCCACCCGTAGATCCTAGTGTGCTGTAGTGGTTTGGATTTGGAATGTCTATGCCTTCCATGCGCCACAAAACTCCTGAAGGAGAATTGCCCCTGATGATGATGTCATTGCGGGCATCATTTGCCCCGCTAACGCCTGCAAAACTTTGTGCCATCCTGCTGGGGTCGTTTCTTGAACCGGCATAGCGGACGGCTTCATCTACACTAAACTGACGGGCACTTACTACTGCAAATTCGTTGATGGCCCGGTTCTTTTTTATACCCGAACGTACCGTCACATCTTCCAGTTTTACTAACTTTTCCTTTAATCTAAATTCTAGTACTACTTCTTTGGAAGAAGTGATTTCAATAGCTGAAAGAATTGCGTCTTCATAACCTACAGATGACGCTTTTATAATTTGACGGCCTATCGGAACTTTGAGTAGTTTAAAAAAGCCGGAGGTATCGGTTATGTACGTAATTGCTGTTGATGTTCCTTCTACTGTCACAGTTACATTGCCAATTGGATAGCCCGATTGGTTATCTATCACTGTACCTTTTACTGTTTGGGTAAGTGTAGTTGATTGACCGAATGATAGCAATGCTGCGAGCAGCCAAATGGTAAAAAGCGTTAATTTTTTCATTTTAATTTATTTATTGAGTGCAAGATGTAAAAGTTACAGAAAGCATTCAAAAGGAAAATGATGAGTTGTAGAAAAATGAGTATGAGTTGTAGAAACTTGTATTTAGCTGTTTAAAAGCAAGATTTTAACAAGAATAATTTACCCGTCAAACTAATTTAGATATTATATTTACGAATAATTAAAATTATGCGAAAGTCGTTATTGGTTATCATTTCATTTCTTGCCATTGGTATCCTCACCTCTTCTTTTTTCACAAATGAGCCAGGTAAATTTAAGAACCTGAAAATATTGCCAATGTCCATATCAGAACATGCATTGGATAGCATCATGGACTTGTATTCTACATCATTAGGGGTTGACTGTGCATTCTGCCATGGCAATTACAGCTATAATTCCGATGTAAATAAACACAAATTAGTAGCAAGAGAAATGATGCTAATGACGGATAGCATCAATGCCAAATATTTTCCTTATGGGGCAGGTACCAGTCAAACAATTACTTGCAATTCCTGTCACCACGGGGAGACTTTTCCAGCTCGTTTTAAACCGGTGAAGAAAGAAAATAAGCCTGCATGGTTGGGTAACTAAAAAAATAAGCAGTAAACGTATTGCAGAAATAGAACTGTTTCTAAACAAAAGATTGAAAGCGCAAACTGTTTAAACCATTCCCTATTTAGAAGTAATGGTCAGTGTTGCCATGGGGATATTTTTTTTGCTCCAATCGCCTCCCTGTTTTTCAACAGCCATTTTACCATAGGAAAATACTGCAGAAGCATTGGTGGATTCAGACATACACTTGGCTACTTTTTCTTTTAAACCATTGAAGAGTGCATCAATGTTTTCTGCAACGCCTGTTATCCTAAATGAACTAATGACCTAAACAGTAGAGACAGTACCACCCGTTACCACTTTCTTTTGCTTCATCCATATTTTTAGTAAAGACAATCCCTCAGCATCTGTAAGATCGTACAACGTTTTTACACCTTCATTGGGAACCAATTTCAGCTCGGTTTTTAAATATAGTTCAGCTGTCTTCTTAAAAACATCAATAGAGTCGTAGTTATCTCCCAACCAAAGGCTGCTGCAATCTTTGGTTTGAGCAGAAGCCGAAATACTTACAAGCAATGCAACAATGATTAAAAAGCGTTTCATTTTAATAGAATTAATGAATGTAAATGTAGTGACTTAGTTTGATTTGGTTGGGATGCTAATTTTAAGCTGATAGAATTGTTTTGATAATTTGGAGATTGATCTTTGTTATTTAACTCAATACAATTATCATAGCTTCAATTTTCATAAAAGGCAGGGTGCTCCATTATTTAACCAGTAACATTCCTGCCAACATTCCTTCTTTTTCATTTTCAGGCTCGGTTGCATATACGGCAAACGTGCTTGTTTTCATTGGGCATAGTTTAAAATTAAAGATATAACCTTCCAAATCCTGGTGATTAAATACATTTTTTCTAGACAACAGCTTCCCTTCGCTGCTTATTACTGCCGCCATTAAAACTGATTTGGAATCCTTTTCAAATTTTATAGGTTTTTCCTTGAATTCCTGCATGGCATTTTCTTCATAATCGTTGTAAAAAACCAGCAACTTATCTGCCAGCAATGTACCGGTAAAGGTATTGGCATTGGTAAGTATGTTTGAATTTCTTCCAACTGCAAAATTCTGTGACCGGGGCAAACTTTGAAACTGGGCTTTTCCATCACTTTTAAAAGTGGTTACTATAAAATCTCCTTTAATAATTCTAATGGCATTTTCTAATAACAAACGGTCGTTAAATTCCCCTACCAAAAAGTTGGTACCATTAGCAGAAAATCCTCTGCTTGCAGAAAAAGCATGTGTAAATCCGGGCTTGCTTTTCTTTAACTCCATGTCAAATTCTATTTTTTCCTGTAAATCTGCAGGGTAAGGAGTAAATGCCAAATCAGTAAGTGAGGTGCCCGAACCAATAACCGGTGAAATGAAAACCCCATTAATCCGGCCATTGAACTTATCCTGATAAGTGCCCATGATTAAAGGCTTCTGATCTTTGCTATAGCCAAGTACCATATCATACAAGAACTTGCCATTGGGCTCAATCGTTTGGTTTGATTTATTTTCTTTGTCAACTACTAAAAGGTGGCTGGTGTATGTGGGGATTGCTTCTCCATCTCCTTTCTCAAATTCTTTGTCAAATGATTTGCTGTAATGATGGTATGAAAAATAAACCTTTCCGTCGTTGTCTATTGCCGGTTTATTTATTTGCAAATGGTCTGCCTGTTCAGTCCATGTGTAATTAGAGGTATAAAGCAGATTTCCTCCATTGGTCAATACCATAACCTGTACACTTCTTCCCTCCTGGTATTTGAATTCGTAGTTCATTAATACTTTGGATGAATCAGGCGAATACTGTGCTTCCATAGTAATGCTATACATTCGGGAGTTACCGTTTTCCAAAATGGAATGATCGGCGTCATTTATTTCGCCTATTTTTTTGGAGCTGATCTCTTTCTTAAATGTTTTAAGATTTATCGGCGTAAGTGAAAGTTCTGCAATCTGGTTTAAATTTATTTTATACTCCAGCAAAAAATTGGTTTTATTTAATTTAAGAACATCTATTAACCCTTCGCTTCCATTGGCAGGGTAATCCAATTTTATTTCACCTGTATTATCAAGTTTGGTATTCATCTTTATCAAAGAATAATCATTGTCAAAAAGGGAAGTATTTTTTTTCCTGAATATTCCAATAACAACTTCTTCTGATGTAGGCACCATTTTTATGAATTGCGATTTGAGAAATAATCCTTCGGGTGCTTTATACTTTTCATTCCATCGTACGGCTACTCTTTGAGCTGTACTTGTATAAATACTAAAAATTGCCAGTGATATTAAAACCAAATTTTTCATACTGCTAAGGTTGATATTATTTTATCGGCTCAAGATAGTGGTTTTGTTGAAAAAGATATAAAAGTGCTTGTTTTAAAAGGATTTTAATTAATAAAAAATACTTTGGCTTATAGCTAAATGTTGCGACCAATAAAGCTAATATTCCCTATTATTTAAAAATATTTGCTATTCTAATCGCAAGGCATACATTTATATTCTAAAACTCAAAAAAGTGCTCGAAAATTTAATCAACCTTGTAAAAGAAAATGCAGGAGATGCCATTATTAACAATCCTGCTATTCCAAATGAGCAAAACGATAACGCTATTGCAACTACTGCAGGCGGCATTATGGATGGCCTGAAAAACCAGTTAAGCAGCGGCGGACTGGAAAGCATAACTGCCATGTTTCAGCAGGGAGGCAATGTGGCCAACAATCCGGCAATGAGTGGCATTAGCCAAAATGTAGTGGGTCAGTTAATGCAAAAATTTGGACTTGATAGCGGTGCAGCAGGCGGCATAGTTGCTTCTTTACTGCCAACTGTAATGGGGAAATTGGTAAACAAAACAAACGACCCCAACGATAGCAGCTTCGACTTGGGTGGTATCATGAGTTCGCTGGGCGGAAGTGGTGGAATTGGTTCTATGTTGGGCGGATTGGGCAAAATGTTTGGGTAGGTGTAAATTATTATACGTATATTTGGTTAATAAATCACACGTGTATGACCACTAAATTGACCTTAACAATAGAACAAGGGGTAATTGATTCTGCCAAAAAATACGCACAGGATAAGGGGAAATCACTTTCCAATTTGGTAGAGAATTATTTAAAAACAATTAGCAGTTCGGTAGTTGAGCATGATGTAATCGATTCCAAAGTCAAAAAGCTTCAGGGGATAATTAGACTTTCTGATGATTTTGATTATAAGGAAAATCTGAGACAGTCTATTTCAAAAAAATATTCATGAAAAGTATTTTCTTGGATACCAATGTCTTGATTGACTTTCTTGCGGATAGAAAACCATTTGCTGAAGCAGCCGCGCAATTGTTTAATAGTAGTTTGAAAGGCAAGTTGCGCATATTTATTTCTGCTGTTGCCTACAACAACATCTATTATATAATGCGTCAGCAGTGTTCCCATTCAGAAGCTATAAAAATGCTGAACGCCTTGGCTGAAATGACTATTATGATAGATGTTTCAAGAGCAATCATTAACGATGCATTACAATCTGAATTTAAAGATTTTGAAGACGCAATTCAATATTATTGTGCTTTAAGTGTTTCAAAGGTTGATATGATTGTAACGAGAGACGGTAAAGATTTTAAGAAAAGCAAATTACCTGTTATGAATCCTAATGAAGCGATTGGATTATTGAGGAGTTAAATAGGAGGTCTTTCCAAATTGTACTAGATTTTCTTACTCGACCTCAGTGGCATGATAAGTTAATTTGGTGGAAACGGAGGCATCGGTTCTATGTTGGGTGGGTTGGGCAAAATGTTTGGGTAGGTTATTTTTATATTGATTTCATCGAAATCATTCTTTAAATAAAAATGGTGCAGCAATGTTTATTGGTGTACCATTTTTATTTAGACTAAATAAAAGTTGCCGAAGTAGCTTCACTTTCTCCTCTTCCTATCCTGCATGGTACGCAGACCGTAGTTTTAGCAGCCTCACCCGCAGTCTTATCAGCCTCAACCTAGGTCTTAGCAGACTTAACCTAGGTATTAGCAGCACTAGTCGCAGTCTTAGCAGCCTCTACCAAAGTCTATAGCAGCACTAGGCGCAGTTATAGCAGCACCAAGCGCAGTCTTAGCAGCTTTAAGCGCAGTCTTAGCTGCCCTAAACGCTTCTTTAGCAGCTAAAAATGCTATGATAGAGGCCATTTTAGCTCATTATTTTCCCACTTTCAGCACTTTTTAGGCATTAAATAAGCCGAAGTCAAAAAACTTCGGCTTACAGAATATCTATTTATTGTTTCGATACTTATTATTCAGGCTTATCATCACTTCCCCCATTTTTCTTACTGCTTCTTTTGCCCCCGGTTATGTTATTTTTTATCTTTTCCATGGTAAATTTTTCTACCATTAAACTATCCTTCTTTTCTTCGTACAAAGCAGCGGCCGTTTTCGATACTTTCATTACCAAAGCGTATATTTTGTTCAGTTCAATGATACCTTCTGCTGTCAGTTCCTTCTTAGTCGATTTCGAATTTTCCTGTGTTATGTTTTTATCTATCAATATGGTTGCATACTTTCTGATGTCTGTCATATACGCTTCCTCTGTGCCTGCATCTGTTATTTCTTTCATTAGCTCAGGGGTCAAATTTTTATCAAAGGTAGAAAGCAGTTCTATCAATGCTTGCTGACTGTTATTTCTTATTTTATCAAATAATTTAAACCCCAGGCTGTCCAATATTTGTTTTTCTCTTTGGTCATCTTCAAAATCTATTTCTACCTGTTTCTTAAAACTAGCCAACTTCGGTTTTACTTCATCTATAGCCATATACAAATCAGCACTAAGTCTATTGGATTCTTTAAACTGATTTAAGCCCAAAATGTTTCTAAATCCATCGTTGATACGTTTTTGAAGATCAGTTAAAAACGGATCTTTCCAATTAGACCGCTTGCCCAACAAAAATACTTTATTGTCCAACGCATTTTCAACAACAACCCCAGCCGCAGTCAGCATAACAGCATCAGGCATGTTATATAATCTCTTTTCCTGATTGCTTTTTTTAATTGTTTTTGCCATGATATATAAATTTTTTAAGGTTAAAAGTAATAACTTTTATATTAAATATTATAATTGCATAAAAATTTTTTGAAATTTTTTTTTGGTCAATTATTTCATGGAAATAAAAAAACAATTACCGAAACCCATCTTCTTTTTAAGTAGGAAATGCAAACAGTTATTTGAACCAATTTGTACCTAACATGAAAAGTAACATTTAATCTTAGTTTAGTGGAGAGGTATAGTGATGAGTATTATCTTTTGGAAAAAGGAAGATGGGTATTTGTTGCTGTTTTTATGTAGGTGGTACTTACCCATTGAAAGTGGATTGTCCTAACGACAATACAAAATGTATAACACTAAAAAGTTGATTTTCAATACTAGTATTTTTTGCTATATTGCATCTTATAACATAAATCGACGCGTTATGTGCAATACAGAAAAACCACATTGTAGTAACTGATATTTACAGGATATTTACGGATTAATACATTTGAAAAATGGAGTTGTTACACAGTAATATTAGTTCAACAATTTTAAAAGGATTTTATACAGTTGCAAACG
>JANPHE010000041.1:0-25404 GCA_031424295.1 Segetibacter sp.
TACAATTACAAAGACAGTTCTGCCATTGAGCAATTAAGCTGGAAACCAGGTGAAAGATTTATTATCAACAGGGCAGTTCAGCTACCAAATAATAATGAGGTGCAAAGGCAGACGATTGTAGTATGGAATGAAATGAGTTCAAGGAATAACAAATGACATCAAAAGAGTATCAGCAAATAGCACATACCATTCCGCACTTACCCGGTATTTATAAATATTTTGACCTGTCTAACGAACTTATCTATGTTGGAAAAGCAAAGGATCTAAAAAAACGTACCAGCAGCTATTTCTCCAAAACCTTTACAAACTATAAAACGCATGAGCTAGTTCAGCGAATAATTAGGATAGAGTTTACAATAACCGATACGGAAGCAGACGCTTTTCTATTGGAAAACTCCTTAATAAAACAGTTCAAGCCGAAATACAATATTGACCTTAAGGATGATAAATCATTTCCTTTTATTGTAATTAAAAAAGAACCATTTCCGAGAATTTTTTTGACCAGAAATAAAATAAATGATGGTTCAGAATATTTAGGACCATTTACATCTGTTGCTAAGGTTAGAGAATTGCTAGATTTCATAAAACAGAATGTGGCCTTAAGAACCTGCAAGCTGAACCTGTCGAAAAATAATATCCAAAAGGGGAAGTTTAAAGTATGTTTGGAATATCATTTAGGAAATTGCAAAGGCCCATGTGAAGCATTGCAAACAGAAGCCGATTATGGAGATGCCATCCAACAAGTAAGAAACATTCTAAAAGGGAACCTACAGCCAGTTATCCAACATTACAAAGCAGAAATGAATGAATATGCTATGAATATGGCATTTGAAAAAGCCGAATGGACAAAGAAGAAAATAGAACACCTGGAAAACTACCAGTCAAAGTCAGTTATTGTAAGTAGTCATTTATCGAACGTTGATGTATTCTCAATATTAAAAGATGGAGATACCGCATATGTTAATTATCTGATGGTAAATAAGGGGTCTATTGTGCAAACACATACTGTAAGAGTAGAAACAAAATTAGAAGAAGCAGAGGATGAAGTTTTGCCTTTGGTAATTCTTCAACTTCGCGAAACATTCAACAGCATTTCTTCGGAAGTAATAGTTCCTTTTGAAATAGAATTCAATATAACTGGGATAACAGTTACAGTACCTAAAGCTGGAGATAAAAAAAAGCTGTTAGATCTTTCTTCTAAGAACGTAAACTATTTCGCCGAAGAACTAAAAAAGAAAAAAACACTTCAGTTGGAAGGTAAAAGTGATATGCAGAAAAAGGAAGTGCTTTATAAATTGCAGGACGATCTCAAACTATCTGAAGTTCCCGTGCATATTGAATGCTTTGACAATTCTAATTTTCAAGGTAGTTATCCGGTTAGTGCAATGGTTTGTTTCAAAGATGGCATTCCAAGCAAAAAAGATTATAGGCATTACAATGTAAAAACAGTCATTGGCATCAACGATTTTGCGACAATGAAAGAAGTCGTTTTTAGGCGCTACAATAGATTGATTACAGAATCCCAACCACTTCCTCAATTAGTAATCATTGATGGCGGGAAGGGCCAATTAAGTGCGGCTATGGAAAGTATAAGAGAACTAAACCTGGAAGGAACACTCACCCTGGTAGGGCTTGCAAAGAATGAGGAGGAATTATTTTTTGCTGGCGACCAGCAGTCTATAAAACTTCCGTGGGATAGCGATAGTCTTAAGTTGATCAGGTTTATTAGAGATGAAGTTCATCGGTTTGGCATCACTTTCCATAGACAAAAAAGAAGCAAAGGAACATTCAAAAATGAGCTGGAAACAATAAAAGGAATTGGCAAATCAACAGCGGATGATTTATTGAAAGCTTTTAAATCAGTAAAAAATATCCAGTCGAAATCTGAAGAAGAACTAGTAAAAGTTATTGGCTTATCCAAAGCGAAAATAATTGTCGCTCATTTCACAAATAAAGATACGTAATGACTATAAGCAAAGCCTCCATAGGTGATGTTGTTGATTTACTACCAATGATTAATAGCGCTTACCGCGGCGAAACATCACGGCTTGGCTGGACAACAGAAGCTGATCTTTTAGACGGCATCCGAATAGATGAAAAATCGTTGAAAGACATGCTATCAAACTCCGATTCTACTTTATTAAAAGTCGAAAACAATAAAACAATTATTGGCTGTGTTTATTTAAAAAAGGAAGACAACAAACTATACCGAGGCATGTTGACCGTAATGCCAACGCTTCAAAATAATGGCATAGGAAAAATGCTACTATTGGAGGCAGAGAATCAAGCCTTGGTATTTGGCTGTTCAATAATCTACATGAGGGTAATTACTGTTAGAATAGAACTAATTGAATGGTATTTAAGGCATGGCTACATTGCAACAAGAAAAATAGAACCATTTATACTTGACCCCAGGTTTGGGAATACGAAAAAGCCCTTAGCATTTACAATTCTTCAAAAAAGCATTTGAAAAAATACCAATGTGCTCATACTTTGAAGATCGGATTAAATTGAATCAACCTGGCCAAGAATAATCCTGAACAGGTTGATTTGCTTTCCCAAATTAATCAAATAGTCATTCCAGTTATTCTCTGAAACTGAGTGAGATTAAATTATTGCTTGATCAGTTTTCCACTCCCAACCGATTTGAAAGCAACATTTTTGGCATCGCCTGAGTAATAAACATTTCCACTCCCACTCACTTTTGCATTTATCTTTTTACTGGAAACTATTTTTATATCGCCACTGCCACTAATAGCTGCATCCACATCACTTGAAGGCAAGTTGCTGCAATCTATATTTCCACTCCCACTTACAGCAGCAAAAATTTTATCTGAACCCTTCCCTTTTAGCACAACATCGCCGCTTCCGTAAACTTTAATATTTGCCTCTTTAAATGAACCAACTTCCATTTTTATATTACCCGATCCTGATACCGAAAAACTACCCTCTCCTTCCGAAGAAAAATTACCCTTACCCCTGATACTTCCACTTCCTGAAACTTTTAAAGCTGATATACTTGTCATACTAGCATAGATAACTATTCTGTTTCGGGTTCTTAGATTTACTTTGTCCTTAGTTTTTATCGTCAGCACCCCATTCTCAACTTCTGTTATCAAATAAGGTAGCAAGTTTGCGTCTGCCTCAACAACAATTCCTGTGGAACTTCCGTAATTCAACTCTACATTCATGCTACCATTAATCGACACACTACTAAACGTTGCCACTACCCTATTCTCTTTCTTTATATTGCCATCGCCTTTTATAGTTTCAAATGGTAGATAGCTGCATAAAACAACCATTGCAGCAAAAGCTAATAACAATGTTTTCATAACCTTATATTTTTTGTTTGAATAGTTACAACGGCTCAACCGAAAAAAAGTTACAGGAACAAAAAACGAAAATCCGCATTATATGGCCATCCTTAAAGAACCCTTGTATAGGAGTGAAGGTTACGAATCCATTTCTGGAATTTCTCCAGGGATAATCAGGCGCCCTTTTGTTTTACTTATAATTTCTTCAACGGTTACTCCCGGGGCCCGCTCCAATAATACAAAACCATCAGGAGTAATATCCAATACTGCAAGTTCTGTTACTACTTTTTTTACACAATTAACTCCGGTCAAGGGCAATGAGCATTTTGATAACAATTTACTCTCCCCCTTTGGATTGGTATGTTGCATAGCCACAATGATGTTCTTTGCACTGGCAACGAGGTCCATTGCGCCACCCATTCCTTTCACCATTTTTCCTGGAATTTTCCAGTTGGCAATATCTCCATTCTCACTCACTTCCATTGCACCTAAAACGGTAAGATCTACTTTGCCAGCTCTTATCATTCCAAAACTTTCCGCACTATCAAAAAATGCTCCACCGGGTATTACCGTCACAGTTTCTTTTCCGGCATTAATAAGATCAGCATCAATATCTTCTTCTTTGGGATAGGGACCCATACCCAATATGCCGTTTTCACTTTGAAAAACCACCGTCATACCCTCAGGTATATAATTGCTTACCAAAGTAGGTATTCCAATACCTAGATTTACATACATTCCGTCCTTCAACTCTTTTGCAATTCTACGTGCAATACCAAATTTATCTAATGCCATTTGTTTTCATTTATTAGTTGAGAAATGTAAGGCAGTTTTAAAGTTTGTTCAAAGCTACTTTTAAATTGATGAGCCATCGCCCTATTAACTTTCGATAACTTGTCAATATTTTTTTCCACTAGTGCATTTATATGCTCCAAACCACTAGGGTCCAATCCACTTTCTATGTATGCATTCTCTTCGCCTTTCAATATATCATTCTGCAAATCCTCCGCATCATCAAACAACAATAATGTACTTATGAGCGCAAACCATAATTCAGCAATTTGTTCAACTTGCTCATCTTTTATGTCAATATTGCAAAGAGCAAATAAAAACATATCCCCTCTATGCAATGCTTTAAATGGAGTAGCAAAATTACTCAACAAATTATCCGATTCATCTTTGAAATAAGTTGCAATGCATTTATGCCAATACTTACTTTTCTTTGTTCCAATTACAAGCGCTTCACATTGCCCAATAGCCTCTATAGCAGTAATTTTTTTAACCTCTTCCAATGCACTTATATGGCCAATTTTCTCCATCGTTTGCACAAATTCATTTCCAAGTAATTGTTGTTTAACAATGCCAATTCTATGCAACAAATCAAACATTAACGGAATAAATAAATACCCGGGAGATGGCCTTAAGTAAAGCAACTTCTCATGCCAGTATAAATTATCTTTCGGTGGATCGCGATCTACGAAAAACTTTGCAATATCTTCATCAATCCCATATTGAACACTCAAATAATCTGCAGAAACGAACATAGGAAAAACTTAAGCATGTTGTAATTGAACCGTCTTCCTTTCTATTCTCTTTTCATAATTCTTACCTTCAAAAATACGGTGAACATATATTCCGGCTACATGTATATCATCAGGATCAAGCATTCCAGGTTCTACAAGTTCCTCAACTTCAGCTATGGTTACGTTGCCTGCCTTTGCCATAGAAGTTGAAAAATTTCGGGTCGTTTTTCTGAAAACCAAATTTCCCATCCTATCCCCTTTCCAAGCTTTGACTATAGAGAAATCTGCATGTAATGCCAATTCCATAATGTGCATCTTATCATTAAACAATCTTACTTCTTTTCCTTCTGCCACCTCTGTACCATAACCTGCAGGAGTGTAAAATGCCGGTATCCCCATAGCAGCCATTTGTATTCTGGTAGCAAGTGTTCCTTGAGGAATTAAATCCACTTCTAATTCTCCTGACAATAGTTGCCTTTCAAATTCAGCATTCTCACCTACATAACTACTCATCATTTTTTTTATCTGCCTTGTATTCAAAAGGAGCCCCAAACCGAACTCATCTACACCTGCATTGTTTGATATACAAGTAAGCCCTTTTACGTTTTTCGCTACCAATGCTTCAATACAGTTCTCCGGTATTCCACACAATCCAAATCCTCCCAGCATTAGAGTAGCGCCATCATGTATATCGTTAATTGCGTCATGCGCATTTTTAAATACTTTATTCATACGATGTCATTTGATCCGTTTGATATTTTTTTTCGAGGTTGTATCAGACAATTTCTTCAAAATGCTATCAGAAATATTTTCAAATAATTTCTTATGCAAATCTGGTCTTTGCTGATAATATTTATAACTTCTGTAAAAAGCTTTTCTGTTAGTATTATGAAGACTGAAAACCTGTTCATAATTCATACTCCGCTGCATTTTTTCTTTTATAGTTGTGTCTCGAATTTGAGTTGAAAGATATTCATCAGTTTGCATGAGATTATAAATAATTACTTGCATTTTTTCTTGCCCTATTATTCCCTTAGGAACCGGATCTGAACATCCTATAAATATTAGGCAAAAAAGAATAGAAGCAAAAAATTTCATTTTATCTCCTGTTGATATCGAGTAAGATTTGCAACATCAAGGCGCCCAAGCACTTCAATAGCTCTTGATTTTTCAGCACTTGGAGATTTCTTAAAAAGCCTGATCAATTCCTGCGATTTACCTTGCATAAAAAACTGTACAATCATAGAATTTTGATTGTCCTGATTGATTGTCTGTAGTTGAACAAGGGCATTAAGAATCTGCGTTCTTGCATCGGCTTCAGCTTCATACATTTTATCCAGTCCTTGCCTATAATAACCATAGATGACATCATGAATCAGGTTAAAACGATTGTTTTGAAAATTTTCTGCCAACCAATACCTGTTTCTAAATCCGTCGAAGGCTTTCCATCCACTGATGTTTCTGTTTTCCGGTGCATTATTTACAATTGCCATTGCCTTTTGAAAATAAATATCTCCCCCTTTAGCACCAAATGAGTCAAAATCGAGACCCAGTGCCATATTAAGATAAAAAGCAAACGTTGCAGTAAGATTACTTGCCAATGGATCGCTACCCTGTACTCTATTCTCATTAAACTCAACCGGTTGGTATTCTACATATCTGAATGTTATATCAGCATCTTGAAAATTGATCATGGCTGAATTATAAGTAGAGTTAAACACAGGTCTTGCAGCCTGTACTGTTAGGCTGGCTTTGTACACATTTGTTTCAACTACAGACTCAATATTCAAAAGAAAACTACATTCAATTCTTTCATTAGATTTAAAGGTCTCAGTAGTCCACTTACGATTGTTTATTAAGTTTGTTAATTGCGTCTGAAGGGTTTGAAATATCTTCTTATCTACTGTATTAGGAACTCTGCTTGCTATGACGGTTACCTTACCAGTAAACTCTTGACCATAGGAAAAGTTGCAAGAAAAAATAATTATAAATAAGAAAAGGAATTTATGCTTTATCATCAATCATCTGTTTTATATAATCAACAATATCATTTGCGACCAACTTTTTATCTTTCGCTTCGTAAGATACTGAATATCCGTTTTTATTAAAAATCTTGATTTTATTAGTTTCTTTTCCGAATCCGGCCTGATCATCCTGAAGGCTATTAAGTACTATGGCATCTGCATTCTTTTCTCTCAATTTTTTCAATGCATTTTCTTCTTCATTATTTGTTTCCAGGGCAAATCCAATCAAAATCTGATCCTGCCTTTTAATAGTACCTAAAGAAAATAAAATATCTTTTGTTTTAGAAAGTTTGATTTCAAATTCAGCAGTGACTTTTTTTATTTTATTGGTCGCTATTTGAGTAGGTGCGTAGTCAGCTACCGCAGCTGCCATAATTGCAATATCTGTATCCTTAAATTCATTTATAGCAGCTTCATACATTTCTTCGGCTGAAGACACTTTTATCAATTTTATTCCACTATATCTCGTTTTAATTGCAACGGGACCGCAAATCAACACTACATCTGCACCTCTTTTATACAAAGATTCAGCAATTGCAAAGCCCATCTTTCCACTCGAATGATTACTAATAAACCTAACAGGATCTATTGCTTCCAAAGTTGGACCCGCAGTTACTATTGCTTTCTTTCCACTCAATTCACTTGACCTGAAATAATTTTCTTCTAAAAACGTGATGATATCCTCGGGTTCAGCCATTCTCCCCTCACCAAAAAGCCCGCTTGCCAAAGAACCTTTTGATACAGAAATAACTTTATTTCCAAATAATTCCAACTGCTTAATGCTATTTTTTGTAGAAGGGTGTAACCACATATCCTCATCCATTGCAGGTGCAACAACGACAGGGCAAGTAGCAGAAAGGTAAGCAGCTAAAAGCAGGTTATCGCAAGCACCTGTAACCATTTTGGCCAATGTATTGCAGGTCAAAGGAGCTATAAGCATAACATCTGCCCACCTGCCAAGCATAACATGATTTGCCCATGTTTCTTCATCAGCTAATTCTACCAGAACCTTATACTTACTTAAAGTTGATAATGTTAAAACCGAAACAAAATCTTTAGCAGCAGGCGTTAATACAACTTTTACTTCGGCGCCTGCAACGACCAACAATCGGACAATCAAAATAGATTTATAAGCAGCTATACTACCAGAAATGCCTAATAATATTTTCTTACCTCTTAACATATGAATAATAATAAAAAACGACAGTTGATCTAACTGCCGCTTTACGATTATTTAAGGGTTACTATTAACTAAATAAATCAATCTCATTCTTACGATAGTAAATCTTATCGTCCATGAACTCATGTGTTGCAAGAATTGCCGGATTAGGCATTCTTTCATAAGCTCTTGAAATTTCAATTTGCTCTTTATTCTCATGTATCTCTTCAAGACTGTCTGTATGACTTGCGAACTCTTCCAACTTGCTATGAAGTTCTTCCTTCAAAGTAATGTTTATTTGATTGGCTCTTTTAGCGATGATAGCAATTGATTCGTAAAGATTTCCCGTTTTGTTTTTAATCTCAATAAGATTCTTAGTTTCAACTACGCTAGCGGTGCTAGAACTAAGCTGCCTTCTTAGCTTGCTCATTTTTTATATTTATATTGTTTAAAGATTGGGATTTGTAATATTCTACAGTTTTAGATAATTTACTTTCAGGAAAAGCATCAAGGAATTCTATGCATTCATTTACAACCTTATCAAACCTTTCAATCTGCTTATCATCTATACTATTACCGGCGTAAAGATAATAAGATTTTATTACCATCAGTTTATACTCTTCGCCTTTCAATGTTGTTGGATAATTATTAAGCAACTCATCAAAAGCAATCGCCGCAGCTTTATAAAAACCCAGGTTATAATACAATTCAGCACTATTATAATCCTTCAGCTCCAATTTTGCCCTACATTCATCAATAATATTGGTAGCTTCTGGTATTCGGGCAGATAAGGGGTGATTATTGATAAATACCTGCATTTGTCCAATCGCCTTAGCTGTACTCGTTTGATCTAAAGAAACCTTTGGCGATTGTTTGTAATAAGAAAGTGCCCTCATAAAGTCAGCTTCTTCTGCTCTTGTACTGTTAGGAAACGTTTCAGTAAATGTTTTGAACAAGTTCTCGGAATTAGCATAATCCTTCAAATAAAATGCAGAATAAGCATACTTGTAGTACAAGTCTTCAAAATGAGCAGTACCTCTTAACACAGGAAACAAGTCTTCAAATAAAACCTGGGCATCTCCATACTTCTTTTGAGCATAAAAATTCTCAGCCACCTTCAACTTTAATTCCGGGTCGTTACTCTTCATCGCCTTGGTTAATTTATTATTACAAGAAGAAATAACAAACAACAGAAACATCAAACTATAAATCCGATACATAAATGTGTGCAAATGTAAACTTTTGAACAGGCAAATTATACATACAAGAGACAAAAGAGCCCAAACTACCCGTTAATATTTGTTTAATAAAAACACCCTCCGATGAGAGGGTGTTTTATATTAAACTTAATAAATTATTACTTACGTAAATTAGGATGTGGAGCAGGTACTGAATTTGGTCCTTCTTCAGTCGTACCCATAAGGTCAACTGTCAATGGATCACCCTCTGTTCCATATTCAAATATAATTCTTGAGCTAGAAATACCTTGTCTTTCAACTAAATATTGAATAATTGAATTTACCCTATCCCAACTCAACTGCTGCGCAACTTTGTTAGATGCACCATGACCAGAAACTTTCACTTTACAAGCAGGATCTGCTTTCAACTTAGCTGCTACATTATCCAAAATAGACATTGCATCAGGAGAAAGTTTATTCGTATTCCCTCTAAATTGAATGCTAGGTAAATCAGTTATTTTACATTCTGTAATAGTTGGACCTACTCCTGTTCCAATTTTTTTACAACATTCAGGCTCGGGGCAGTTACCTACACCATCCTCATCAACAGGGAAACAGTTTTGCAATGTAAGCAATTCCTTATCTCTGTAGTCAGGAACACCGTCACCGTCTGTATCTTTGGAAACACCATGCGTATCAACTGGTGCACCCGGAGGAGTATTTGGCTCCAAATCAAATTGATCAGTAACACCATCACCATCTGCATCGTCAAGTTTCACTTTAGGAAGCTTCATGTGTTTAGGATTGCTCAACTCACTATAAGCAAATTCAAGTGGATTCATCCACCAAAGTGGCGGAACTCGCTTCTTAGAACTACCCAAATTTTGATTTACAGAAAATGATAAGAAACCAACGTTATCCCACTCAGAAGTAAAAACAGGATTTACCAAATCGCCACTCTGTCTGAAATAACCATCTACATAGTCATCTCGCATTGCAATCCTTTTGTATTCTAACCCTATAGAAGTTTGTGAAGCAATTCTGTATTCGAGTCCTGCTCCGGTACTAAAAGCATGGCGCAAATTATACTCGCCCAATTCAGGTCTTCTGTCATTAGTCAGTGCTTTAGTTTCATAAACACCATCGCTCATTTTTCTAAGTTGACTACGAATATCCTTCCTTGGAGCGAAGAAATTAATTGTTTCATAAGGATACGCACCACCTGCAGCATTCAAAACATCCATTTTGGTTTGGTACATAAACGCGGTATAACCAGCCAATAAATACAAATTATAACGGCCTTGTTTATTATGAAACATGATATTGTTCAAAGAAATCAATGCCTCTAAAGATCCAACAACAGATGTTGTGTGATAATTATGAACATAACCACGAGCAGCATTTTGGTAAGTACTTTGAATCAACGGGTGATTATTGAAGTTTCTATTCGGTTGGTAATCTAAACCCACCATATTGTAATAAGCCAAAGATCCTCTTAGTGAAACTACATACCCTATTGCCTTTCTTACCGATACACCAGCACCCCAAGCATAAGAACTAATCCCTGATCCTAGACCATGAAGTGCTTGAGGAGCATCTCCATCTACATAAGGGAAGCCAATAAAAACGCCCAACTGCCACATGTCTCTAGGCTTTGCAGGAAAATTACTGTTGTTATTGAGGAAATCTGATTGTTGAGCCAGATTACGTGGAGATATGTATGATGTATCCAAATAATTGTGTGTACCTCCAAGCTGACCAAAACTAGTTGCCGAAATAACTGTAACAGCAATTAGTAATAAAATTTTTCTCATAAATCAATTATTATTCATTTTTCAGATCTTCCAAAAAAGGAAGGATCAAGTTTCTAATTATCCAATAGAGAACAAAGCAATACAAAAAGTTGCACTTCAAAAAAAAATTGAAAAAAATACCCTCCTGGTAGAAGGGTATTTTTTGAAAATCCATTTTGTTATTTGCTTTTCAAATTAGGATGAGGAGCTTCGACACGGTTTGGACCAGTTTCAGTTGTTCCCATAAGGTCAACAGTGTTTGCATCTCCATCTTCACCATATGTGAATATGAACCTATTTTCATTTATTCCTTGCTTTTCTACAAGATAACGGATAACAGCATTCACTCTATCCCAACTTAACTGCTGAGAAGCTTTAGTGCTTGCACCATGTCCTGTTACTTTTACTCTGCAAGTAGGCACCGCTTTTACTTGAGCAGCTGCACTCTTTAATAAATTCATTGCATCTTTACTCAATACAGCACTTCCTGATTTGAACTGTACACTAGGTAGATTACCCATGTTACAATTACCAGATCCACCAGTACCACCGCCTGTACCACCAGCACCACCACCATTAGCTATGATATCTCTTAATTCCTTGCAGCAAGCTGGCTCAGGACAATTTCCAACACCATCAGCGTCAACAGGGAAGCATTTGCTTGGGGTAAGTAATTCTTTGTCTTTGTAATCAGGAACTCCATCACCATCCGTATCTCTAGCTACGCCACGCACGTCAACTGGTACACCTGCAGGAGAATTTGGTTCCATATCAAATTGATCAGTTACACCATCACCATCGGTATCAGGTAAAACTGGAGCAGGAATTTTGAAATGACTAGGTCTGTTCAATTCATTATAAACATAATTGTTTGGATTAATCCACCACAATGGTTCAACACGCTTAGAAGATTTACCAATATTCCAATTCAAACGACCACTAGTATAACTATAAAGATCATTACTTCCAGAACCATCAGGCTTAATACCATCCAAATAATCATATCCGGTTAAGGTATAACGATGCTCAAGGCCAATATTAATTCTCTTACTAAGTTTAACAGAGAACCCACCACCAAAACTACCGC
Source organism: Segetibacter sp. (assembly GCA_031424295.1). Taxonomy (GTDB): domain Bacteria; phylum Bacteroidota; class Bacteroidia; order Chitinophagales; family Chitinophagaceae; genus Segetibacter. Next base: position 12,079 of record JANPHE010000041.1, read on the forward strand.
CACTTAACAAAGACCAACCTTTTCTACCATTAACTTCTTTACCACCAAATGTTGTGATCAAGCCACTTTGGGTACCTCTTCCAACTCCTGGTCTGTTTCGAATACCATAGAATACGCTGTAACCTCCATCTAACTGTACACCATTTTTCTTTTCATAAAAAACTCTAGAAGCAATTAAATCAAGACCTCCAAGAATATACCAACTCCACTTGGGATTACCCCTGTATGGGCTAATGGGGTTCAAAGAAGCAATTACATCCAAACTAGCCATGTGAGTCCAGTTTCTGTAACTTACCTGACCGCGTCTTCTACCGAGAGCATTTGGATCTCCCTTAAGGTACATACCAGTGTAACCAGCTCTTAAAGAGAAAGTGTGACTTATAGCCTTTCTTAAACTTATGCCTCCGCCTAATGACGGTTTAAATGCGACATCACCCCAAAGAAGTGGCATACCTGCACTAAAACCTAGCTCCCACATACTGCGTGGTTTTGCAGGGTAAGGATAGTTGTTATTTGCAAACTCACTGTGTTGAGGGAGTCTTTTAGAAGGAATCTTTGAAGAGTCTTTCCAATCATAACTAGCGTCTCCCTGCGCAATTGCTGCAGAGAAAAACAGGCTGATTAAGCCTAACATGAAAATGTACTTTTTACTTGCCATAGAAGTGTTTTATTAATTTGTAATAGAAATTCTTGTTAAGATCCCCATGCAAAAATATGCTTTGGAGATAAATAACCAAATATTTAACGATAAATTTTTAAATGTTAGAAAAATACACAAGACTTACTTTAAATTATCTAGACAAATAATTAGTATAAATGCTGCATTGTTCACCTTGTATATATTTTTACCAGTTAGTTAAATGCAAAAGTACATTAACTTTTTAAATTTATGAAACTTAACTTGCGGGACCAAATCATTTAATGGAATTAGCAAATAAAATAATACATGCGGAGTTAAAGGAATTTGAATTGCATTTCAGGCAAGCCGTGAAAAGTAATGTATCATTACTTGACAAAATAATGCAGTTTATTGTAAAGCGAAAAGGCAAACAAATGAGACCGATGTTTGTGTTGCTAAGTGCAAAACTTGGTGGGGAGATTAATGACAAAACTTACAGGGCCGCTTCGTTGGTAGAACTTCTACATACTGCTACACTTGTACACGACGATGTAGTAGATGAATCTTTAGAAAGAAGAGGCTTTTTTTCAATCAATGCACTTTGGAAGAATAAAATTGCTGTATTAGTGGGCGATTACCTGCTATCTAAGGGATTATTACTATCACTTGATAACGATGACTTCCAAATTCTAAAACTACTCTCTGAGGCTGTAAAATTAATGAGCGAAGGAGAACTTCTGCAAATAGAAAAATCGAGAAATCTCAACTTGAAAGAAGAAGTCTATTTTGAAATCATTAAGAATAAAACAGCTTCTTTGGTTGCTTCATCCTGTGCAGCGGGGGCTTCCACTACATTTGATGATGCAGAGTCAATAAATAAAATGCGGAATTTCGGGGAAAAAGTTGGCATTGCTTTTCAGATTAAAGATGACTTGTTTGATTATGGAAGTGCAGATATCGGCAAACCAACAGGAAATGACATTAAGGAAAAAAAATTGACATTGCCGCTGATTTATACGCTGAATAAAGTTGATCCTTCATTAAGAAAAAAGTTGATTTACATTATAAAAAATGAAAACACTGATAAAGCCAAAGTAAGGTTTGTTATTGATGAAGTACAAAAAGCTGGAGGAATTGAGTATGCTGAAAGTAAAATGTTTAATTACAGAGACGAAGCACTTTCAATTCTACATCAGTTTCCTGAGAGCGATGTTAGAAAAGCACTTGAAGAATTGGTAAGATATACAACAGACCGCAAATATTAACATGATGGAAAAAAGATGGAAAATATTATCTAGTGACAATGATAAATCGCTGGCTTTGCAAGAAGATCTCAAAATTAATGAGACCATTTGCAAGATTCTGGCACAACGCGGTTTTAATAGTTTTGAAAAAGCAAAGGATTACTTTAGACCACAACTATCTCATCTTCATTCTCCCTGGTTGATGAAGGACATGAACAAGGCTGTAAATAGAGTGCTTAACGCCATTAAAATAAAAGAAAAAATTCTTGTTTTTGGTGATTATGATGTAGATGGTACAACGTCTGTTGCAAGCATGTATCAATTTCTCAAAAATATTTACTTTAATGTTGATTATTATATTCCCCACCGGTATAGAGAAGGTTATGGAATTTCAAAAATCGGTATAGACTTTGCAAAAGAAAATGATTTTACATTAATCATTTCTTTAGACTGCGGAATTAAATCCGTAGAGCTGATAAAATATGCAGCAAGCATTGGAATTGATTTTGTTGTTTGTGATCATCACCTGCCGGATGAAGAACTTCCTCCAGCTATCGCAATTTTAAATCCCAAACAAAAAGATTGCGCCTATCCCTACAAGGAACTATGTGGATGTGGTGTTGGTTTTAAATTGATGTCTGCTATAGCTGAAAAATTAGATTTAGGCGAAGATTCCTATTTACGTTATTTGGATTTATTAGCTACAGCCATTGCTGCTGACATAGTGCCAATGACAGGAGAGAATCGCATTTTAGCTTATTTCGGTTTACAAAAAGTCAATAAAAATCCTTGTACAGGTATCAGGGCATTGATGGAGTTAGCTAAAGTAGAAAAGGAAATGTTCATTACAAATTTGGTTTTCATAATAGCCCCAAGAGTTAATGCAGCGGGCAGAATGGATGATGCAAAAAAAGCTGTTCAATTATTCATTGAACAAGATGATGTAAAGGCGAAGGAATTTGCAGAAATGCTTCATTTAGACAATACTGTAAGACGGAATGCTGATAGTACAATAACAGAAGAAGCTTTTGCACTTATTTTGGAAGATAATGATTTTAAGAATAAAAAATCTACAGTCTTGTATCAGGAACATTGGCACAAAGGAGTTGTTGGAATAGTAGCTTCAAGGCTAATTGACACGTATTATAAACCAACAATTATTCTTACTAAAAGTGGGGAAATAGCAGGCGGTAGCGCAAGAAGTGTAATTGGGTTTAATTTATACGAAGCAATTCATGCCTGTAGGGAACATCTGATTGGTTATGGGGGGCATTTTGCAGCTGCGGGAATGACATTACTTCCAGAAAATATTGAGGCTTTTAGAAATAAATTTGAGCAAGTAGTTAGTGAAACAATTTTACCGGAATCACTAATACCCGAAATAGTTATTGATGCTGAAATAGAACTGAAAGACCTCACCTTTTCATTCTACAAAATCATTTCGCAAATGGAACCTTATGGTCCTGAAAATATGCGACCGGTTTTCATTGTACGGAATGTTGTTGATACTGGTGAATCAAAGTTGTTAAAGGACCAACACATTCGATTTTGCCTTAAGCAAGGAAACAATAGCTTTAAAGGAATCGGCTTCAATATGCCTGAAAAATTCAAACATATAGAAAGCAAAAAGCCATTGGATGTCGTTTTTACTTTAGAAGAAAATGATTATAACGGAAACATTTCTTTACAATTGAAAGTTTGTGATCTTAGACTTTCAGAAGCATCTGTTGCAAACAATCAAACGCAATCAATTCTATCCGAATCTATGTAATAAAAATGCTGCCCGAAAAACCAGGCAGCATTTTTATTATTTCATTTAAGAATACAATTATTTCACCTACAAAACTGTATTCATCTTCTTTTCATCTTCCATTAATTCTACACTTCTATTGATAAAAGATGTAAGTGCATTTCCTTTAAGTAATCCTTGACTCAGCAATGCTAGATCAGCCAGGTTTCTTACTTGTTTTTCTTGCAATGTTGAATTGTCTTCTTTCAACAACTTCTGGTAAATTTTATGGTTGCCATTTACAGTTAAAGTTACTTCATCCGGCATATTAGCATACCAGCTTCCCATACCGCCACCCATTGCGCCCATATCCTTCATTCGACGCATAAACTCTGGTCGGGTGGCTACAACAGGCGGTGTATCTGCACTTAATCCTTTCACATCAATTGTTAAATGTAATTGAGGTACATCAACGGTAAATAATCCTTTTAATTTCTCTTCTTCTTCTTTGCTCAAAACACTGGTAGAATCCTCCGATTTATCAATCAGGTTTTCTACTATATCTGCATCAACTCTTACAAAATGTACCTGCTCCCATTTCATTTCCACTTGATTAATAAAGGAAGTATCAACCAAGGTTTCCATCTTTATTACAATATATCCTTTCCGATGAGCAGCCTGTATATAGGCGTCTTGCTGAATTGGATCAGTAGTATATAAAATAACCAGTTTACCATCTTTATTTTTCTGCAACGTTTCGGCTGCCATTCTGTACTCCTCCAAAGTATAGAATTTATTTGAAGTCTTCTTTTCGTCCCCTTCTTTAACCACAGAGGCTACCGCATCTTCCATTACCAAAAACTTATTCGCTTTCTCCAAAAACTTATCGTCGGTCATCATTCCGTATTTCACAAACAATCCCAAACTTTCCCACTTTTGCTCAAATGAAGGCCTTTCATTTCTAAATATCTCCTCCAGCTTGTCTGCTACTTTCTTAGTAATGTGCGCATTAATTTTCTTTACATTTGGATCGCCCTGCAAATAGCTTCTGCTTACATTCAAAGGAATGTCAGGGCTATCAATCACACCATGCAACAACATTAAAAATTCCGGAACAATATCTTTTACTTCGTCCGTTACAAATACTTGGTTACTGTATAGCTGAATTTTATCTTTTTGTATCTCATAACTCTGCTTAATTTTCGGAAAATAAAGTATGCCTGTAAGATTAAAAGGATAATCAACATTTAAATGAATCCAGAACAAAGGCGTTTCACCATAAGGGTACAATTCTTTGTAAAATTTTTCATAATCCTCTTTGGTAAGTTCAGCAGGTTTCCTTGTCCAAGCAGGAGAAGTATTGTTGATTGGTTTAGGTGCTTCTTTATCTTCTTCTTTCTCGTCTTTTGCTGCACTTACTTCAGTAAAATAAATTGGGACCGGTAAAAAACGGCAGAATTTTTCAAGAATAGATTTAATCCTGTTTCCATCAAGAAATTCATTGCTTTCTTCATTGATGTGAAGAACAATTTTTGTTCCTCTATCAGCCTTGTCTATAGCATACAATTCATATTCAGGACTTCCATCGCAACTCCAATAGCAACCTGGCTCGTCTTTAAAACTTTTGGTGTACACTTCTACTCTTGCACTCACCATAAAGGCACTATAGAAACCCAAGCCAAATTTGCCAATAATATTTTCTTCATTCTGTCCTTTATACTTCTTTACAAACTCTTCCGCACCGCTAAATGCTACCTGATTAAGGTACTTATCAACTTCCTCTTGTGTCATGCCCACACCGCGGTCCATAATGGTAAGCGTCTTCTCTTTTACATCCAATTCTACATCAATGCGTGGCTCACCTACATCTCCTTTAGCCTCTCCTATAGAAGAAAGTGTTTTCAGTTTTTGCGAAGCATCGACTGCATTACTAACCAGTTCACGAACAAATATTTCGTGGTCACTGTATAAAAACTTCTTAATTATGGGGAAAATATTCTCCGTCTGAACCCTTATCTGACCTTTTTGCATATAGAAAATTTTTTATTGGGATGGCAAAATAAATACCAAAAGCAATTTTGCTGACACGATGTCAATTTTGAGGAGATTTATCATTAGGATTTTCTTTGGTGAAGGTCTTTATTATGAAAATCCGCTTTTCAACTCTTACAACCACTCAAATTTTTTAAGTAATAATTAAATTGTCCTGTCTTTCAACTTTTAAATAATGAAAAATAAAAATATTTAACATTAAGCAAAAAACCATTTCGCAATTTTTACAAAACCTTTTTACCCCCTAAATAGGTTGCAATAACCTTCGTTTTCAAGACTTCTTTGTCATCAACTTTCATCAAATCTTTATCCAACAAAATAAAATCGGCTTTTTTACCTATTTCCAAACTGCCAACCTCATTCTCCAGAAAACAAGCTTTGGCTGCCCAAATTGTCATGCCTTTGATTGCCTCTTCTTTACTTAATGCATTTTCTGCCTGAAAACCATTAGCAGGAAATCCTTTGGCATCTTTTCTAAAAACCGCTGCCAAAAATGTTTTAAATGGACTGATATCCTCAACAGGAAAATCTGTACCAAGGGGCAACCAACCATTTTGATTGAGCAATTGCTTATAGGCATAGGCACCTTTCATTCTTTCTTTTCCCAATCTTTCTTCTGCCCAATACATATCGCTGGTGCCATGTGTTGGTTGAACAGAGGGAATAATACCGGCCTTACCAAACAAACCAAAATCATTTTCATTTACCACCTGTGCATGTTCAATTCTCCACCTTCTGTCATTCTTTCCCTTCAATACGTTGTTGTAGATATTGAGAACGGTTCTATTGGCACTGTCTCCAATGGCATGGGTACAAACCTGGTAATCCGTTTTGTACAATACATTAGCAATGCTGTCAAAATAACTTTTGTCTTTTAGCAAAAATCCTAACCAATCCTTTTTATCTGAATAATGGCGAAGCAAGCAAGCACCACGACTGCCCAATGCACCATCAGCATATAGCTTTATTCCTTTTACAAAAAGGCGGTCAGTCTTGTAAGGCTTCTTATTTAAATACCTTTTGTAATTCGCTGTATCATCACTCAACATTACATACAAACGCATGCTTAATTTCCCTTCGTTGTGAAGCCCGTCAATCGTCTCCACATCATTGTACATCAAACCGCAATCGGATACCGTAGTTAAACCTACTTTGAAACAATTATTCTCAGCGACTGCCAACCATTTTACATAATCATCAATGGTATTTTTACCCATCTTAACCGATACCAAATCAACTGCGTTATCAATCAAAACACCTGTTAGTTTTCCATTCTTCGATTCTATTTCACCCCCAGTCAATTGCTGACCAGCGACAATACCTGCTAGGTCTATTGCTTTTTGATTTACTACAGCTGCATGACCATCAATTCTGGTGAGAAATACGGGTGTGGCTGGAAATAGCTGATTCAATTTCTCATTGGTTGGAAAGGCTTTTCCTTTCCATAAATTTTGGTCCCATCCTCTTCCTTTTATCCACTTTTCATTCGGATGTTCATTTGCAAATTTTTGAACGCGGATCATGACTTCCTCCCAACTATCAGCGCCGTACAAATCAACCATAAACAACGATTGCCCGTAACCTAAAAAATGGGAATGAGCATCAATAAAACCAGGATAGACTGCTTGTCCTTTTGCATCAATCATTTCACTAGCATGGTAACGCGAAATAATAGCTTCATTGTTGCCTACCGCTAGTATTTTTCCATCTTTTACTGCAAATGCTTGGGCGATACTAAATTGATTGTTGACCGTATAAACTACTGCGTTGTGCACTATCATATCTGCATCGTTTTTTGTAGTACAACACCAAAAAGAAATGGAGGCAATAATGGCAATTAATAGTATTCGCATAGCAGTTATTTCGTTCTGATTATTTTATAGATTTTAATTGCAGACATCAAAAGGACAATAAATAAAATCAATCCTACAAGTCCCCAAAGAAGGCTAATACTTTGCTTTACCGTTGCGAGCATTACGATGGCAATTAAAAAAATGGTGGCAACTTCATTCCATATCCGCAACTGCTGAGAAGAGTATTTAAATACCCCTGCAATTTGCTGTTTAAATATAGAATGAAGTGAAAAGTGGTAAACATATAAAAACACCACAAAAATCAACTTGATGAGTAACCATTTGCCTTCTTCTTCAAACACTATTTTGTGCCAGTTGAAATTGACCATTACCCATGGACCAAATATTAAAGTAAGGATAGCAGAAGGCCAGGTAATTCCGTACCAAAGACGCTTCATCATAAGGTTGAATTGCTCGTGCAAAGCATTGCGAATAGCTTCAGGTTTTGCTATAGCTTCGGTATTATAAATAAACAGCCGTGGCATATAAAACATGCCGCTAAACCATGTAACCACAAAGATGATATGGAGCGCCTTCAGATAATAATAAAGCATTCGTCTTTGATATTTTTTCAAGATAACTTAAACCATCCATCGAAATAAACTAACGGTACAAAAGAACGAGAAACTATTGAAGCAACATTTCCTTTTTACCAACCGACAGGTCATTCATCCATGTTACCAAAGACTGCACCCAAAGCGGGTGAAGATTTAGGCAGGGAATCATGGTAAAACTTTCTCCGCCTGCTTCTAAAAAAGAATGTTTGCCTTCTTCTGCTATTTCCTCAAGTGTCTCCAGGCAATCGCTTACAAATGCCGGACAAACGATCAATAATTTTTTTACGCCTTCTTTGGGCAGTTCTTCCAGCCGAATGGCAGTATATGGCTTTAACCATTCTTCTCGTCCAAGTCTTGATTGAAAAGAAAATCCAACCTTTTCAGGAGGAATACCAAGATTTTTTATGATGAGTTGAGTGGTTATCCAACATTGGTGGCGGTAGCAGGTTTTATGCGCAACAGAATCTACTTCGCAACAATTTTCAACTTTCATACAATGTAAATGGGTAGGATCTGCTTTGGACATATGCCGCTGAGGCAGGCCATGGTAGCTAAAAAGAATTTGATCGTAATCCTGCTGCAAATTTGGACGAATACTTTCGGTCAACGCATGAATATAATTTGCATCATCATAAAATGGCTTGATAAAAGACAACTTGAAGGAATATCCTTTCTTTTTATAAACTTCCTTTGCATGTTCTACTGCTGTTTCGTAAGAGGACATCGCATAATGAGGATATAATGGAATGGCAATGACTTCTTCTATGTCGGGCATGCGTTCCAATAGTTTTTCGTAGGCATGTTCCATAGTTGGCTTGCGGTAACGCATGGCAACTTCAACAGGCTCATGTAACAAAGGTTCTAAAACATTTCTTAACTGATTGGTCATTACTACCAAAGGAGATCCGTCTTTGGTCCAAACTGTCTTGTAAGCTTCGGCCGACTTTGGTGCCCGTAATGGGGCAATAATTCCTCCAACCAACAGCAAGCGGAGGATGTAGGGGTAATCAATTACCCGTTTATCCATTAAAAACTCCATCAGATATTTCCTTACGTCTTTCACTTCTGTTGAGTCTGGAGACCCAAGATTGAGCAGTATAATTCCTCTTTTTTCCATATTGTGTAATAAAATACAAATGTAGGATGGGAATAGTTGGAATAACACTGAAATTTTATACCAATTTCATTTTAAAAAAAATAAATTGACAATGAAGATGTTCACATACAGTGTGATAATAATTTAGCAATTGTGTTTGGAATTGAAAATATAAATTATGACATTATATTAATTCTAAATATTTTATTAATAAAAAAAGGGACAGTTTGGTAGACTGCCCCTAATACAAAGAGTAGAATTTTATTTTCCCTGTGGACCAATATGTATCTGAAGACCAATGGCCATGCCGAAAGTATCGGTTTTGTCATCCAGATCTGTAGCCCCTTTTCTCCTGTAAAAAGGAGCTATTTGTAATGCGGTATGTTGGTTAAGAAAAATGGATGGTCCAACCATTATCCTCATTAGCGTTGTTGATTTTGTATCAGCGCCTGTGGCAGATACAGAGCCAATTCCGTATGAGGCGTCAGCAAACAGGTTTACTTTTTGTGCCACCGGTAAAAAGTAGTACCTCAAAAAAGGTGAACCAAAAAAACTTGTCGCAGATCCGGATCCACTTCCATAGGATGCAGTGCTTATATCTACTCTTAATCCTCCTGCAAGTTTATCCATAAAAAAATAACCTGCTGCCGGATTAAAACTTAGCTCTGTAATGGTTGGATTATCTGTGTACTTTGTGGAAGTAAAAGTGGCATCTCCACCGATCATCCACTGGCCTTTTTTAATTTGAGCAAAGGTAGCGCTGCTTGATAATAGTATTACTATAGCTAGTAATTTCAATTTCATAATCATTGTTTATAATTTGTTTACTTCTTTAACTATTCAATTTTTGTGCCAGCCAAATTCGTAGAACAAAACCTTCGCCAGGATAAACAGAATAAAATATTAAACACGGTAGTCGTCCGGCATAAAAAAATCTTTGAATTACAGCATGATAAATTAAAATAAAATCACAGTTATTGAATCTCCTTTTAAAACAATTTCTATTTTACAATGACACAAATATTGTTTATACTATCTTTAGCGATATACATAAACAGGAAGTTTAAATATTTTTATCATCCATCAATAACATCAGAAAAAAAACATGTCAACAATTTTTCATGTAAGCTTAAAACAGGTAATTAATTGGTTTTGTGTAAATCATTTTACTGTAAAATTAAAACCAGTTACTAGTTTATCATAAAATGAGATTTATGAAATTGAAAATTATTGGTTTATTTTAGTCTAAAATTATAATTATGGAAAATAGCTCTTCATTTGGCACAGAATTGATGCCAGAAAAAGTACCTACAAGCGATGAAAAGACGATGGCATTGCTATCTCACATTCTAACCGTTGTGTTTCCCATACTTGCACCTTTGGTTATTTATTTAATTAAAAAGGACGAATCAGCATTTGTAGCTTCTCATGCAAAAGAGTCACTCAATTTTCAGATTTCACTGATTTTGATTGTGATTGTTTTATTCATATCAATTATAGGCATTTTACTTACTTGGATTGTTGGCATTGCAGGTTTTGTTTTGATAATTTTAGCAACCATAAAAGCAAGCGAAGGGAAATTGTATAAATACCCTTTTAGCATTCGGTTGATAAAGTAAGATCAGTGGTGCAAGCTTATCATCATGTTATTAGTCCATAAAATTGGAAAATAAAGATTGCTTCGTTTGTGCCCAATAAAATTAATTGGTGTGGTTGAAGAAAATTAAACATAAGATTAGAAATAGGTTATGGGAGGCTACTTTTGACGTAGTTTCCCTAATTATCTCTCATTCATTTCTTTCTAGCGAAATGATGTGCAAATGGAAATAAAATATGGTTCAAATGTGGGGGCCAAAGGGATCGAACGCTTCCTTTTATGCCTAATTTAAAAGTGAAAAATGCCTTTCTCATCAAAACAATGGTTAAGCTACTGTAGATTAAACGTTTGGGAATTAAATACTCAATGTTCAAACAACAATTATGAAGCGGCTATAGAACAACCTTTGGTGGAGAAAAAAATGACCACATATATTTTCCTTAAAAAATTTGTTGCAACGTAATCCAAAATAAAAGACTAGGTAAAAGTGTTGTAGAGACACAACCTTTTGCGGAGATTGGAATATTACTTACAAATTAGATAAAACAACAAAAGCCGGCAATAGCCGGCTTTTACTTAAAACAATTTTTTAATTAATTAGAATCCGAAGTTATAAGCAACTCTTGCACCAATGAAAGATGAAGTAGAGCTATTCTTGCTAAAAGCCTCATAACGAACACCAATATCAATTTGGTTGTTGATCATAGTTCCAAGTCCTGCAGCGTAAGTGAAAGCAGAGCCTGAACCTGCACCTGAAAAGAATGACATGCCTAATTGAGGCTCACCATAAATACCACCACCTAACATATAACGCAAACCAGCTTTTACCGGAATAACATTAAGTTTTGTGCCTGGAACAACTGTAGTAAATGTTTGACCCAAAACTGTAGTAGTTATTGTTTGATCTTTACCACCAAAAGTCATGTAGCCAGCAGACAATGTTACTGCACCACCTTCGAAAATGCCAAATGCAGCTTTTGCAGAACCACCTATACCAAGCTTTTTGCTATCACCTAAGTCACCTATAGGTAAACCAAGTTCCGCCCCAATACTCATTGAGTTTCCAGAAACTTTTTTCTTGTCATCCTGACCGAAAGAAGTAGCAGCTACTAGTACTGTAAGTGCTAACAAACAAATTTTAATCTTTTTCATTTTTTATTATTTTGGTTAATTGGGTGCAAAATAAAGAAATAAACTGCAATCAAAAAAGATGTACATAATTTAAATCTACACATTTATTTTATCAACATTTCTATTGACCATGCAGCGTTTCAGCAGTTTATGCACAATAATAGAAGCGATCAAGATAACCGTTCATCACATTTATGAGCGGATGTTGTTATTAAAATCCTTTTGTAGCTACACCATCAGCAATAGCTTGTAATGCTTTTGCTTCGTTCAATATGGCAGCCATTTTATTTCCTTTACCATCATTTCCACCTGCCATATAGCCGCCTTTAGCTGTTCTTGTTACAACTGCATCATGCATAGGAACGTTTTTTTCTTTAGTCTTTAAGCAATAAGCCTTGATCATTTTTGAAGTATCCATTGTAGTGGGTTTTATTTTATTATTAATTTTAATTACTTGCACAATCTACAGTATTTTTTGTTTATTGGTTTTGTGGTGTGAAAAAAATATTTTTCTATTTAAATAATTCCCAACATAGCCAATTACAAATAAACTGTTATAAACACAAATCTCCGGCTTTTATTAAGCCGGAGTTTTCTATTAAAATATTTTCAGCCAATTACACATCAATTCTCGCATACTTAGCATGGCTTTCGATGAATTCTCTTCTTGGAGCCACTTCATCACCCATCAACATACTAAAAACCCGGTCTGCTTCTGCGGCACTCTCTATGGTAACACGCTTTAATGTACGTCGTGCCGGGTCCATGGTAGTTTCCCACAATTGATCAGCATTCATTTCTCCCAAACCTTTGTATCGCTGAATGGTTACACTGTCGTCTTTTCCTCCGCCAATTTTTTCAACCAATCCCTTTCTTTGTTCTTCTGAATATGCATAAGCTTGTTCTTTTCCCTTCTTTACCAGATATAATGGAGGTTGAGCAATATAAACGTATCCTGCTTCAACCAACTCTTTCATATATCTGAAAATGAAAGTCAAAATCAATGTGGCAATATGGCTACCATCTACGTCAGCATCAGTCATAATGATGAGTTTATGGTACCGAAGTTTCACGAGATTTAGCTGCTTTGGATCTTCCGGAGTTCCAACAGTTACACCAAGTGCAGTGTACATATTTCGGATCTCTTCGTTTTCATAAATCTTATGTTCCATTGCTTTTTCCACATTCAAAATCTTACCTCTAAGTGGTAATATTGCCTGAAAACTACGTTCTCTGCCTTGCTTGGCTGTACCACCCGCAGAGTCTCCTTCTACAAGGTACAATTCAGTTTTTGATGGGTCTCTTTCACTACAATCAGCCAACTTACCCGGTAATCCACCTCCACTAAGTACAGTCTTACGCTGTACCATATCTCTTGCCTTCTTAGCTGCAACCCTGGCTTGTGCTGCTAATACTATTTTAGAAATTACATTTTTGGCTTCTCTTGG
>JANPHE010000042.1:0-3045 GCA_031424295.1 Segetibacter sp.
CTACCCTTTATTATAGTTCTCTTCCATTAACCATTCCGCCGCTGTTGCGTGTTTTCACCAACAGCACTTCCGCCGCTGTTGCGTGTTCTTCACCAACAGCATTCCGCCGCTGTTGCGTGTTTTCACCAACAGCACTTCCGCCGCTGTTGCGTGTTCTTCACCAACAGCATTCCGCCGCTGTTGCGTGTTTTCACCAACAGCACAAAATATTTTTTATTTGAGCATTAATCCGGTTAATTTTAGGGGAATTGCCCTGGTAGGGTTTTGGACAATGTTTGAAAAAAGATAAGCATTCGAATGTACTACCGGCGGTCCATATTTCGTCAATTAATTCATTAGAAAAAATACGGAAAGGAGGAACGTCCTTCTTTTCTGCTAATGCAGCTCTTAATTCCAATAGCTTAAGGATTTTTCTTTGCACTTCCTTGGTTTGCCTCTTATGGTTTGGCTTCAGTTTCGGCTTAAATGTTTGAAGTTTAACTTTTTCAATCGCCCTGTTTTTCTCATCCAGTATTTGTTCTTTTTTACTCGCTAGTATTTTGTCCTTTACAACTGAATAAAGTTGGAGCGTATATATGACATCATTAGCCGCGTAAGCTATTTGCCCATCACTCAGATTTTTTGCTCTCCAGTTCGACCGCTGTTCTTTTTTACTCAGTTCTATCCCTAGTAATGCTGTCACCAGTTGTACAAAAGACCTTGCTTCTATTCCCGCCAATTTTGATGCTATCTGCAAATCATATAAACCCTGCAAAAACAACCCTCGGCTTTTTAGTGCCTGTATATCCTCGCCGGCAGCATAAATCACTTTGATAATATGGTTGTCGGCAAGCAGTGGATTAAGCATGGTTACATCTTCTATCAGGCAGGTTCTGATCAAATACACTTTTCTTCCATCGAAAATTTGAATAAGTTCCAGGTTCATCCCAAATCTCGTCCACATATTATCAAACTCAGTGTCAAGTGCTATTAGCTTGCTTTCCTTCAATATCCTTACGGCTTCGCTCAACTGATCGTTATTGGTTACATGCACTGTTGGGATGTTGTGATACGTCATTTTGCCTTTTGTAGTTGTTCCTTTCTATTGTATTTATCATGCTAATGTAAACAATTGAATAGTTATTCAATCATTCCTTAGTTTGCCGTTCGCAACTTGTCCCGTACTTTAGTCGGGAGTCCTGCTTTTCATATTGTATGGATGTTACGCCTTGCTCAAACTTCAACAAGCTAATGGAAGACTTACGCTAGTAGTGCCTCACCGTCATTGCGAGGAGGAACAACGAAGCAATCTTATCATCCGGTAGTAATCTCCGCCGCTGTTGCGTGTTATTCACCGTCATTGCAAGGAGGAACAGCTTGCCCCGTCAGAAATGCGGGGACGAAGCAATCTCATCTAGGTTTACAGGATAAGCACTCCAACTGAAACCAGGAGGAAGAAGCGTGGGACCATTGCAGAAGGTCCCTCGCGGAAAAAATACTTTATATCCGTCTTTGCTCATCATCGCATTTTTTTTTGTTTCCCATGCTTTAGCTGCTTTGCATTTTGTGGACTTACTACTTTCTTTCCTATCTTAGATTCAATTTCTTTGCGTGCATTGCCGGCAATGGTTCCTCCCTGCTTTGCTATTACCTTATTTGCCGCTAAGTCTTTGGGGTTCTTTTCTTTGCTGATCTCTGTTGTGGTAGCTTATGCAAGCATATTAAGAACAAGCTCCAGGTTGGTCATATTATCCCGCAGGTTCTCTTTCTTCAGGTTTTTATGCTGCTTGTATTGCTTAACAGTTTTGCCACTCCATGCCTGTGTGATAATGTCGGTAAGAACTGCGAATTCCTGCCCTTTTTTAACTCCCCTGTTTTCCCACTCATCTGTCAGCTCTTTGCGAACCTCAATGCTTTTAAGTCTTTGATTAATCCACTCTTTGCTGTAGCCAAGCTTTAAATAGTTTTCCATTGCCCTATCGATAATTAGTTCCGGGTCTTGCGTTTCTTCTATTCTTTCGTAACCAACTTTTGCCAGCCATTGTTTAAACGGTTCAGCTTTGGGTGAAGGAATAGATTGTATCAACCGCAAAAGCTGTTCGGTATCAGCTACATCAGTTTTATAAAATTTGCCATCTTCAGACTGCATTTTCAGTTGTCCGATTTTTGCGGACAACTCACTCCCTTCCTTCTTTAGTTTGGCTTTTAAATCGCTCCAATACTTTCGTGGGCGGTCGGTGCCTGTTAATAGTTCAATGATATCCACTACCGAGAAATACCATTTACCCTCATCAGCATTCCAGTGGCTGCGTATTTTCTTACTTTCAAATAGTTTAATGTTGCTCATAAAGATTGTACTTTTAATAAAGTAGATTACGCTTCCGCCTCCTCTTTAGCACCGGTTAATGTAAATGCCTCATATGCTGCTTTGCTCATCCAATCTGTGTTGCTTTCAACTTTACAGACTTCGTCATAAATGAGGTTATAAAGCATGAAAATAACTATAATAATACTTCCGTCAAGTATTGCTTTGTCTGCGTTAGTGGCCTAGCCGGTAGTCGAATTGCTCTGAAGGATCACTTCTACTTTTCAAAAAACCAGGGTTCCCAAAAAAAAGTACAGACCAAGTTGTGATCTGTACATGTAAATCAACTCCTATTCAATCTTGCCATTCATAGTTGCTTCATTTCCTTATATTTCTAATGCTAATGTAGACAATTGAATGGTTATTCAATCATTCCTTAGTTTGCCGGTCGCAACTTGTCCCGTACTTTAGTCAGGAGTTCTGCTTTTCATATTGTATGGATGTTACGCCTTGCTCAAACTTCAACAAGCTAATGATACACTTACGTGAGCAGTGCCGCTATTGTGTGTTTTTCACGGACATTGCGAGGAGGAACAGCTTGCCCCGTCAGAAATGCGGGGACGAAGCAATCTCATCTTCTGGTAGTAATCTCGCAGCTGTTGCGTGTTTTCCACCAACAGCATTTTGTTCATCTGCGTTTTCAGGCGATAACACCCTACGGCTCTGTGACAACTACGACAGAAGCAAAATCCTCGATTTGT
>JANPHE010000043.1:0-2177 GCA_031424295.1 Segetibacter sp.
TAATCGTTACCAATACATTGCCCAAATGATTGCTTAGTTCAAAGATCTTTTCGCCTCGGGTAAAGGTACTTAATCTGGCAGTACAAATAGCATTGTATAAACCTACGGGAGCATCAGACTAGCAAGGCTTTGGCGGCCTTATGTATATCGGCCAGTTTTTGGCTTTTTCAAAAACAACAGTTCAAAGAACTACATTTGTCTATACTTCTAAGTACCCTTCGGAACTCTTAGTAGAACGGGGAAGTAAAAGAGTATAATGTTTATATCGATATTATTGTTATTTTAAAATAATGAATATATTATAAAAACAAGTATATTATGATAGAATTACGATTAGCATAATTATTTGGAATGCTTTTTGGAAAGGCTATTTTAACCATCATAAGGTTTAATAAATGAAAAAAACAATTTTAATTGCTCTATTTTTTTTTACAATTCAGCTAAATGCACAAGATACTATTCATTGGTCGCCTTGCTATAAATTAAAATGGGATGATTTTCAAGGAACGCCCGACATCCATTCTAAATTTGGAGCTGTCAGCAGACCTGGAATAAAATATTATCTATCGGCAAATGAAGATTCTTTCAATGTTAAAGTAATTTGCTTTTTTATAAAATCAAGGTCTTGGTCTAAATTGAAAAGTAGTGATACATTGTTAATGCATGAACAAGTTCATTTTGATATTGCTGAACTGTTCGCGAGAAAATTGAGAAAGGCTTTTGCTGAATATAAATTCAATTACCCTACAGTAGGAAAAGATATTGACAAACTATTCCTTCTTAACAAACAGGAAAGGGCTAAAATGGATACTCTATATGACAACGAAACTGATTTTTCAAGAAATAGAATGCAGCAATTGCTTTGGAATAAAAAAATAAAACCGGAGTTAGACAAATTAAAAAAGTATGCCTCATCGTAAAAAGAAAAAGCGTTATGATCTTCTAATTTCATAACGCTTTTTCTTATTTCTATTCAGTAATAGTACTTGTTCCTGTCGTTGTTGTTGACCTTGTAGTCCTTACCCTAAATCTTGTTTGGTTTACATTTCCTCCCATCTGATTAGTAGGAACTCCGAACTGTGTTGTACCCCTTCTTATATTCCCTGCAGGAACTCCTTGATTAATCAATTGCTGTCTAATTGTAGTATACCTGTCTGTTTGTAATTGTCGGGCATTGGTTCCATTGAAAACCCAATTCTGTTGATTAGTTGTTTGCAAGTCAATAGTTATAATACTTCTTACCTGACTGGTTGTTGTTGTGGTTGTGGTGGTGTTACTGTTGATTGTTGTTGTAGGTCTTTCGGTGGTTCTGCTGTTTGGTGCAGCTCCTGCTACTTGATTTACCATTTGTCTATCTGCATCTGTAGCAAAGTTCCGCTCTCCTGAAACAAAATTAATGTTACGAGTTAATGTTTGGTTTTGCACACGTGCATCATTGATTGGTGTAATCGTAGTCTTACCAATACCTGTTGGCGACGGTAATTCATCATTATCCTGCTGCAAATTTGTTTTCGGCGGCTTAACAGTTCCTCCTGCTTCTTGTCCAAAAGGTGTGATAGATTGATTACAGTAAAAATCTTTTCCATTAACCTGCTGCCATGTAAACGTATTCCAGTAAGGGTGCTTTTCTCCTACAAGACCGGGGGTTACTTCAATTTGTTTATCATTTAGTCTTTTTACACCTGGTATTATATCAAAAGAAGAACCCTGTGCATTAACTACTGTAGGCGCAGTTACAATATTACCATTTATATCCTTGATTACATTAGCAACAGAGTTAGCTTTCATTTCTTCCAATCCGTCTAAGTCTATCGCCCATATTGGCATGTTGCCAGCAAATTGGTATGGTGTGTACCATGGGTAAGTTTGGAAAAGAGGGTCAACACTCAAAAATCTAACTACCCTCGGGTCATATATTCTAAACCCGTAATCATACTGTGCCCCTTCTCCTTTTACTTCCGAATCTTGTTCTTTTCCATTAAACCCATACCTATACCCACTTCCAGCATCAAATTTCCTCCCCGGCATTTGCATCCCAAACGGATAGTAATCATTAGCAGTTACTACTTCTGCATCGTAATAAGATAAATTGCCGCTGTTGTTTAGAACGGGCAATCGCTTATCACTAATTGTAACCAATATATTGCCCAAATGGTTACTTAATTCAAAGATCTTTT
>JANPHE010000044.1:0-2802 GCA_031424295.1 Segetibacter sp.
TGCAGCAACTGAACCCTGATTGGTTTGTTTTCTCCGGTCATAAAATTTTTGGGCCTACAGGTATTGGTGTTGTGTACAGAGAAATACTCCCTCCAAAGTATAATAAATTTTTTCTTTTTAGCTTAGAACTTGGGCTCACTATAAATGTGGCATCAACGGCGGATACTTTAAAGACCATGTATGATGCTTCTCAGAAGCTATTAAATAGCTCTGATTTTGGAAATAGCATTTTGTTACCCAGCAATTCAGGGCAAGCTTATAATCTATATACAAAGTTTTATTTCACAAATGACAGAACGGGTAAACAAGAAAATCCATCACCTATTTTATATATTTTTTCTGGTGGTTATGTAAATCTAAATGGAAGTAATAGAAATTGGAATGATATTGAAAGTAATCAAAACATTAAAGCATCCACAATAAGCTTTCAAGCAGGATTATTTCATGAATTTATTGCACCATCCGCAAGGGAAAATTATTCTATAACCCTTGGAGCAGGATATACCTCAAGAAGAATTCTTGGAGACATTGTTTCTGTTTCAAATGAAGATTTAAGAAAAAGAATACTCGGCACTACAAAAACATTTTACAATGGATATGAAGTAATTATTGGATTGCGACTAAAAAATATAAAGGCAGAAGTGCGAATTCCAGTTTTATCAAACAAAGAAAGCATTCCAGGCTTAACAGGTACTCAACCAAATACATTTATTGGCTTTACAGGCGGATTTCCTTTAAAATTAAACTAATCATTATGTCTACCCCTATACCCAATTTTGATTTCATCATTGATCTTCACTGTCATCCGACCTATAAACCTGTAGGTGCTTCCTATAAAAGTAATAAAGGCATTCAAGATCCAAGCCCGAGTAAAAGGGCAAGTATTTGGAACTATGACTCTCCGGGCTTGGTTGATAAATTAATCAATGAGTTTGCAGGTCTAACAAAATTTTCTCAAAGCAATTTTAGTGCAGCTACTTATGGTCAGGTTTTTATTATTACTGTAGCCTTGGGCAGTATAGAAAAATGGTTTTTAAACAATGATTTAGGAACAGGAAATGTAGCTGATGTTTTGGAAAATTTTTTATTAGAAATTGGAAAACAAAGAATTAATTCTATTCAAAATACCACAGACTATTTTATCGATTTAAAAGAAGAAATGGACTTTTTAGCTCAGATGGATGGAAAGCAAGTAAAAATTGATGGAAAGCCTTTTTTGTACAAAGTGGTTTCAAACTTTAATGATTTAAATGCAGCAATGGTTCAAAATGAAACTGCCCTAAATCAAATACAAGGGTCGGGAAATGATTTACCATTAACTATTGCAGTTATCCCGTCAATAGAAGGAATGCATGTATTAAACTGTGGATTGATAGATTCACAAACAAAAATTGGCGAGCCACCTAATGTTAATGAAGTATTAGAAAATGCAGGACGCTTAAAACAATTAAAATACAAGCCATTTTTTGTAACATTTACCCATCATTTCTACAATCAACTATGTGGGCATAGCAAAAGTTTAAATGAAACAGTTGCTCGTTTCTGCAGACAAGAAAATGGTATGGGTCAATCATTTACTGAAACAGGAAAAAAGGTTTTAGATATTCTATTAGACAATACCAACAATGACAGGATATTAGTTGATATAAAACATTTAAGCCCACAAGGCCGAAAAGAGTTTTTTACCTTAAGAAATACTAAGTATCAAGATGTTCCAATAATTGTTAGTCACGGTGCTGCCAATGGAATGCCAAGTTTTGGAGCAAGCGTTTCAAACTTTCCCGAACCAATAGGAAAAACACTTTTAGCTGAAGAAATTAATTTTTATGATGATGAAATTTTATTAATTGAAGAAAGCAAGGGCATTTTTGGTTTGCAGCTAGATGAAAGGCGTATAGCAAATAAAGAAACATTGAAACATATCAGCCATTCCATTTTTCGAAATAAAATAATGCACTACAGAAGTGAATTGCTTTGGAATCAAATTCAATATATAGCCGAACTTTTAGATGCTAATGGTAGATATGCTTGGGGTACTTTAGCAATAGGTTCTGACTATGATGGTATAGTAGATCCGCTTAATAGTTTTTGGACAATAGAACAATATCCAGCTCTCAAAGCATTTGTAGAAAGGTATGCCTATAACTATTTTAATAACCCAAAGAAACCACCCAAATTAACTCAAACCCGAAATATTATTAGTGCCGATACTGTTGTTCAAAATATTTTCAGAGACAATGCATGGCGGTTTTTTGAACTCAATTTTTAAAAAAAATATTGATACTTGACTCTTAAATCAGTTCTTAATTCTTCTTTTAAAAACTGACCATGTCATTAAACATAACAAAGCAACAATCCACCAAGTTAGTAGTATGGATTAAGACTAATTTAAATAACGATCATACCACTAACTGGGTACACATCGATGTGCTTTTTTCTCGTGCTGTTGTCTCCTGCAAGGGACCCCGGCATTTGAAAGCTCGGGAGCCTGACTGTATGGCTGATCTACCGCTAAGGCTCAAAGGGCTATTCAAAGAAGATTTTGCATTGACAACAATTTAAAACAATTTCAAAACAAACAAAACCAATAATAATATGCCTTCATTTCCAAAACCAACATTCAATCATAAAATTAACCTCGCCACAGAGATTAAAGCTTTGAGAAAGTATAAGGACAATATGCAGGTAGATGCCATCCCTGCAAAAAGTGAAAACACCCTATTATTAGCTACCTGGAACATTGCAAATTTTGGCGCACAGGAGCGACAGGCAGAGCATCTTAAGCTTATTGCAGAAATTATT
>JANPHE010000045.1:0-19711 GCA_031424295.1 Segetibacter sp.
GCTGCTGCTCCTAAAAAAGCTGCTGCTCCTAAAAAAGCTGCTGCTCCTAAGAAAGCTGCTCCTAAGAAGGCTGCTGCTAAGAAGGCTGGAAAATAATTCAGTTAAGATAGTTAGAAAAAGCCCCGGTTTACCGGGGTTTTTTTATTTAATGAATTCGATCACCTCTTACTTCTAATGCTTTCATTATTCCAGCCTCATATTCCAGCCATTGATGCCATCTTATCCTTACAATTTCCTTGTCTAAATATGTTTCGGCTAATTCTATAAACAAAGAATAATGGCCTGCTTCACTTTCCATAAATCGTCTGTAAAAGTTGCACAAATACTCATCATTCAATCCTTCACTAAGTCGTTTAAATCTTTCACAACTTCTGGCTTCAATCAAAGCAAATATTAGTAGCTTATCTAATAACCTTTCATCATAGTTGCCACCTTTATTTTGAAATTCCATCAGCTTGTTTACATATTCATCTTTTCTTTGTTTGCCAAGTACCAATTTTCTTTTATTCATTTCACCTAGTACCAATCGAAAGTGGCCCCATTCTTCCGTAACAATAGGAGCTAGCTCGTTTACAATCTTTTCTTTATCAGAGTATCTTTGAATAAGTGATATGCAACTAGTAGCTGCCTTTTGTTCGCAATATGCGTGGTCAGTTAATATTTCTTCTAATGAAATATTAGCCAGATCAACCCAACGTGGATCTGTTGGAAGTTGAAGACCTAAAATATTTTTCTGGTATGCTGAAATTGGTTCCATTTTTAATAATTGGATGCAAATATCTACATTCCTGCATGAGTCAGTTAATAAAATTCTTTTTGATTTTATTTGGTTGTTTAAACCCTGAGTTTTGAATTTTGTTATTCCTGTTGTTTCCTGAGTTTCAATATATTTAATTGTTTAAAATGCCAACTAATTCACATCAAAAAGTATAATATAAAGTTGTCAATGCAATTGCATCTACATTTGCGTTTAGAGAATTGAGTTTTATGGCAGTAAATGAATTGAATTACAAGACGATTAATGAAAAACTCCGTGCAGAGAATGTCAAACTTGTTGCAGTAAGTAAACTGCAATCTGTTGTTGATATTTCAGCTATGTACCAAATGGGCCAAAGAGACTTTGGTGAAAATTATGTTCAGGAGCTTTTAGAAAAACAAAAACTTCTTCCAGGCGATATACATTGGCATTTCATCGGACACCTCCAAAAAAATAAGGTCAAGTATATTGCTCCTTTTGTTCGTCTTATTCATGGTGTAGATAGCCTTGAATTATTGCGTGAAATAAATAAGCAAGCAAGTAAATGCGATAAAGTAATTGATTGCCTATTGCAGATTCATATAGCTCAGGAAGAAACAAAGTTTGGAATGGATGAGGTCGAATTGGATGTTGCACTAAAGAAAATCTATAATAATCCTGCCGAATTTTCTAATGTAAATGTTACAGGCCTGATGGGTATGGCCAGCTTTAGCGATGATGCAAAAATGGTTAGGCGTGAAATGAATTTTTTAAAACAACTATTTGAAAAACATAAGCATATTAATTCCTCCAACATTCACGTTTCAATACTTTCAATGGGTATGAGCGGTGATTATAAAATGGCAATAGAAGAAGGAAGCAATATGGTAAGAATAGGTAGCCTGTTGTTTGGTGCCAGAACTTCTAAATAATTACCTGACTGCGTCTTTTTTTGGGTTTTTTTTTATCACGAAATAAAGGGCAATTCCAACTACAAATGCAATCAAAAACCCAACACTCCAAAGCCTGCCTGAATTGGCCGATTCTTCCACTAATTTGCTTGTATCACCTTGTGCCATTAGTTGTTGATACAGTATGATAGTGAAGGTGGATAATAATGCACTTTTCATCTTAATTCTTTTCATACAAGTTACTACTATTCTAAATAATAAAACATGATTTTGTTCTTTGTAATAACTTGGAATATAGCAGTTGAATGCTAATAGTGTAATAACCGAAGAATTCCATAAGTGGTAATGCAAGTAAACAAGACAAGGATAATTGCCAAAATGATCCATTGCATAGTTTTGTCAGACAGTTTATTTCGTGTTTTTCTAATTCTTAGTTGGTTACGAAGTTTTTTGTTTAGTTGAGCTACATTTTGTTGGATAAGGTTGACATTCTTTATTTGTTGCAGCCCCTCTGCTGCATCTGAATCAAAAGGTGAAGAGGCCATTTTTTGTTCTATAGCCTGTTTTTCTGATTCGGAAATTTCAGCATTCAGGTATTTCAGCAATTCATCTTCACTTAATTGCTCATCTTCATTTGCAAATATGTCGTTGAGGTTTGCCATTATTGTTTCATTTTCTTTTCTACCAGCATTTTCAGATTTCTTTTGCCATTCTGGATAAAACTTTTTACCTGCAATAATGTAAAACCAGTAGTTGCTGTTATCTGTTGATATGATTGCTTCTGCAGGTAGAATAAAGATACGCACTGTTTTTGCTCAACATTTAATTCATTTAAAGCTTCATCAATAAAAATGTGCGTTTTTTCTTTTTCTATATGTGCTTCTTTTGAAGACGTTTCGTCAGTTTGAATTACCTGATCGGTCAACTCAATAGGGATATGTTCTTGCCTTTTTCTCAATCGCATAAGACAAACATTTTTGGCTACCATATATAGCCAACTCTTAAAAAAGGTGATCTTGTATTTGGGGATTTCTGTTATGACTTTTAGAAAAATCTGTTGAACAGCATCTTTGGCTTCTTCTTCATTTTTCAGGTATTTCATGCATACACCAAATAGCAGCATAGTATAACGCTGTAGCAAAATACCGATCCACTTATTATCATTATCAACGAAATAGCGATCTAGCAATTCTTTGTCTTCTATATGGGAGTAAACGTCTTTAAACACATTTCAGTTTAGAGTACTTTTTTAAAGATGCACTAAATGTGATAATCCATAAGCTAAATGAAACAAAAAGAGAATAAACAGGTTTGGATCTTCCTTAATGCTTTTTTCAGTCTTATTTCTTATTTAGAAATGTTTCTGCGTAAAGATCAATTGCATTCTGGATAATTTGTAGTGCAACTGTTTTATCCTGAAACTCTTCTACAACCACAGATTTGTTTTCCAGTCGCTTATACTCTTCAAAGAAATGCCGGAGTTCGCCAAAAAAATGTTTGGGTAATTCTTCTATGTTATTAATATAATTGATGGAAGGATCGTGGGTTGCTACCGCAATGATTTTATCATCTGCATCGCCTTGGTCCACCATCTGCATAACGCCGATAACTTTTGCATTTACAAGGCACAATGGTTGGATACTAAGACTGGATAGTACCAGAATATCCAATGGGTCTTTATCATCGCCATAAGTTTGCGGAATAAATCCATAATTGGTAGGGTAGAAAAAAGAAGAATAAATAACTCTATCTAATTTGAGCAAACCTGAAGGTTTATCAATTTCATATTTTGCATGAGAGCCTTGCGGAATTTCAATAATAGCATTTACAAATCTTGGTGCCTGGTCTCCATAGCTTACACCGTGCCATGGGTGAAGTACGTTTGTTACTCTTTCCATTTTTATTTTTTATTTGCTGATATAATGCAATGTTACGAATTACTTAAAGAGATTGTAAAAACGAGCCTACCTATAGGTTTCCTGAAAAGGTGTACTTAAAATCGACCAGCCAGTTACCATTCTTCTTTATTACTTTTATTTTCTGCGGAATTTTTCTGTAAGAATTGCTAAAACTGATTACAGTAACGCTGTCTTTTACTACATCGGCTACTTCTGAAATATTAATAGAAGCTTTGTTGTAAGACGCTTTCTCTTGCTCAGTTATCTTATTAAATTCACCGCTCCATTTGCTCAGCCAATATTGGTTTTCTTCATCCTGTAGCATGTATTTATTTGCTGTAGTGAATTTGCCTTGCAAAGAGTATTGAATAAATTCTCTTCCTGCATCCAATGCATTTTCAGGTTGTTGAAATTCTTCGGTTTCATTACAAGAAATAAAAATTACTAGAAAAAAAAGTGAGATGAAATATTTCATGGATGCATTAATAGCCGGTAAAGGTAAACGAATTTGAAATGTAATTAGATCGATCGTAAAAATCAAAGAGGCTGCATTTTGCAACCTCTTTGATGGTGATAATACTATGGCCGATGATGATCTCTATAATCTGGCTGTTCCAATTCTTTATCCTTTTCGTAAGCTTTTATAATTGCTTTTACCAATCTATGGCGAACAACATCTTCTTCATCTAAAGCAATATGTGCTATTCCGTCAACATTTTTCAATATACGGGTAGCTTTTTCAAGTCCACTCCTCTGATTTTTTGGAAGGTCTACCTGGGTTGGATCACCGGTAATAATTGCTTTTGCACTCGGCCCAATTCGGGTTAGAAACATCTTCAATTGTAAGTCGTTTGTATTTTGCGCCTCATCTAATATTATAAATGCATTGTCAAGCGTACGACCTCGCATATAAGCCAAAGGTGCAATTTCAATGGTACGAGTGCTCATGTAATATCCTAGTTTGTCGGCAGGGATCATGTCATCTAGCGCATCATAAAGTGGGCGTAAATAAGGATCTATTTTTTCTTTTAAATCTCCGGGCAAAAATCCTAAGTTTTCGCCGGCTTCAACTGCTGGCCGGGTAAGGATAATTTTTTTAACTACTTTGTTTTTAAGTGCTCTGACTGCAAGTGCAACTGCTGTATAAGTTTTACCTGTTCCTGCAGGTCCGATGGCAAAAATGATATCGTTTTTATCAGCTGCTTGAACCATTCGCTTCTGATTCGCAGTTCTTGCCCTTACCGTTTTTCCATTTGGCCCAAAAACGAGAATGTCATTCGGATTCCGATCAATAAAGTTGTCAATAACTTCAGCATCGTCACCACCTAAAATTTGTTCAAAATAATTTTCACTAAGATGACCATTTCGTTCAAGATATTGGAGAATAAGGTCAATTTTCTCCTTTGCATTGTCAATTTGTTCCGAGGCTCCGCTTAATTTTAATTGCGTTCCTCGACTTAAAATTTTTAAAAGGGGAAATTTCTTTTTGAGTAAATCCAACTTTCCATTATTTACACCAAAAAACTCAATCGGATTTACTGTTTCAAGATTAATAATTGTGTCTGTCAAATTGTATGTTTTTTTTAGTTTTTAAATGAGCTGATAAATTTTTTCATCAGCCTTGGGTTTATTTTCAAATTTATTTATTCGTAGTTCAAATACCGTACTACATTATACACACCATGTGAATTACCTGTGAATTTTGAGTTATTGTTGATTATCGCCAATGGATTTTCCATAAAGAAATTATGCAAATTTGTAAAGCCACTATACGGGAAGCTATATTAGTAATCCAATAGTTACTTTTGCTTTATGCGAAAGTTAAGTATGGCAGAATTAGGGCGAAAGTCAGTTGATGAATATAAAAGTGCCACCAAATCACCCATTATTGTCGTATTAGATAACATCCGAAGCATGCACAACGTGGGCAGTGTATTCAGAACTGCTGATGGGTTTTTAGTAGAAGCAATTTTTTTATGTGGTATTACGCCTCAGCCGCCTCATCGGGATATCAACAAAACGGCATTAGGAGCTACTGATTCTGTTGATTGGATGTATTTTTCTACTACAGCAGAAGCTGTTACAAAGCTAAAGCAAAATGGTTACTTGGTATATGCAGTAGAGCAAACTGAGGGCAGTATTTCACTTGAGCATTTTTTATTTAACGAGGAAGATAAAATAGCTGTAGTTTTTGGTAATGAAGTTGAAGGTGTTGGTAATGAAGTATTGCCAATGACTAATGGCAGTATAGAAATACCGCAGCAAGGAATGAAGCATTCACTTAATATTTCTGTTGCTGCAGGAATAGTATTGTGGGAATTGACTGCCAAGCGGCTTAGGGATTTTAAGAAATAGTTTTTTCGATATTTTTATTTTGGGAAATAAGTTAAACCAATTGCTTATTCCAAAGTCATAGGTTCTTTAAGTTTCAATTATTCACTATGAAACAGTATTTTAAACTAACCATTGCTTTTTCTTTTCTTTTCATGGTGCCTATTTTGTTCGGGTTCAATAACAATGGCAGCGAAAAGAAATTATTATTCGCTTACAAAAGTTCAGGATTGACTGAAAGGCAGGCGGCAGCACATTTACTTGGCCGATTTACATTTGGTGCTAGACCCGGCGATGTTGATGAAGTATTAAATATCGGTCTAGAAAAATGGTTTCTAAAGCAATTAGAAGGTTCATTACCAGATGAAAATGTAAATGAACGCCTGAAATCACTTGATGCTTTAAAATTAACCAATAAGGAAGTTTTGGAGATATACCCTCGGGCAGTTCAAGTGCTTAAAATGGCAGAAAATGATGGTTTTATCCAAAAAGATAAAGCGGATGTAGCTGATAAAAAAGAATATAGAAAACTACTAGAACCTTATTATAAACAAAAAGGATTTAAGCCCCAGCAAGAACTTTTTCGGCAATTTGCCAGTCAGAAAATATTAAGGGCTGTTTACTCTAATAATCAATTGCAAGAATTGTTGACTGACTTTTGGTTTAATCATTTCAATGTTTCGATTTCTAAAAATCAATGTGCTGAGTTTGTACCCGCTTATGAAAGAGACGTAATAAGACCAAATGTAACCGGCAAGTTTGAAGATTTGTTACTAGCTACAGCAAAATCTCCTGCAATGCTCATGTATCTTGACAATTTCAGTAGCGCCGGAACCAATAGTTCTACAGACCTGGCAACTAATGACCGCTTTAGAAACAGAATTGCTAAGAAGATGGGAGAGCGGTTAGGTGATTCTGCTGCTAGTGAACTCATTCAGAAATTGGGTAAAGCAAAAAAAGGGCAAGGTTTAAATGAAAACTATGCCAGAGAAGTGATGGAACTTCATACACTTGGTGTAGATGGTGGTTACGCTCAACAGGATGTAACGAATGCAGCAAAAATTCTAACGGGATGGACATTGTACCCAAATGGAGAATATGGACAAGGAAATAACATTAAGAAGTTGATAGAATCTGTAGGAGAGGAAAATCTGGCTAGCAGAGGTTTTGTACATGAAGGTGATTTTTTATTTGCAAACAATAGACATGATAATTCTGAGAAGGTAGTGTTGGGTAAAACGTTTCCTGCAGGTGGAGGATATGATGAAGGACTTCAATTGTTGAAAATGCTTGCACATCATCCATCTACTGCAAGGTTTATTTGCAAAAAAATTGCATCAAGATTTGTAAAAGACAATCCAACTGATAAATTGGTCATAGCAATGACAAACACTTTTCTTCAGACTGATGGAGATATAAAGAAAGTCTTGTTGAGCATGGTTACTTCTCCTGAGTTTTGGACTAAAGAAGCATTAAGGGCAAAAACGAAATCACCTTTTGAGTTAGCCATTAGTTCTGTAAGAAGCATGAATGCAGATATTCAAGCGCCTTATGCTTTGTATCAATCGATTGAGAAAATGGGGCAAAAATTATATTATTATCAGGCGCCAACCGGTTTTCCTGACAATGGGCAATACTGGATAAATACCGGATCATTGTTAAACCGAATGAATTTTGGGTTGGCTTTGGCAAATAATAAAATCAACGGGATAAAAATCAATTTACTGGCATTGAACAATAATCATGAACCCGAAAGTGCAGAAGATGCTTTAGTAAAGTATAGCAAACTAATCATGCCCGAAAGGAACATGGATGAGACTATTAAGCGATTAAAGCCATTACTTAGCGATCCCTCCTTAGTGAATAAAATAGAACAAGCCGCATCTGCTACACCTGTTTCTAAGCAAGGGGATCAAAATACAACCGATGGTGCTATGATGGATGATGCTTCAATGGATGAGATGCAATCGAAATTTAAAGAGGGTAGGAGAAGGCAAGGAAACCAACCTGAAATGCCGGATACCAATACCATGCTATCGCAGGTCGTAGGTATTATTATTGGTTCACCCGAATTTCAAAGAAGGTGAGTGAGGCTTTTTGTGTTTTTATAGGTGGTTTCAACTATCTGAAATAGTTTTATCTAATTAATAATCTACATTTTTATGGTAACCCGTCGTTCATTTATTAAGTCAGGTGGTCTTGCCCTATTTGGAATTGGAATAGGCGGAGTACCAGCATTTATGACCCGTGCAGCAGGTGCAGACAAAATCATTTTACCTTACAAGAAGAAAAAGATTTTGGTATGTATATTTCAAAGAGGCGCAATGGATGGATTGATGGCGGTAACACCCTTCACTGATAAATATTTAGAGGCTGCCCGGCCTGATCTCTTTTTATCCGCTGCAAAAAATGCCAAAGGTGCATCATTGATTGATTTGGATGGCCGATTTGGTTTACATCCTTCTATGAAAGCATTTGAGCCATTTTTTACAGAAAAAAGATTAGCCATTGTTCATGGTATAGGCTCCCCTAATAGCACTCGTTCTCACTTTGATGCACAGGATTATATGGAATCTGGAACGCCATTTAGCAAAGGAACAAGTAGTGGTTGGTTGAATAGGGCAGCGGGATTACTTGGACACGATGCATCACCTTTTCAGGCGGTTAGTCTTACTTCATCATTGCCACGCTCGTTTTATGGCGACCACCCTGCTTTGGCTATCAGTAATCTGAGCGACTTCTCCTTGCAAACAAAAGGAAATCCTGGTGCTAAAAATATGGCTGCAAAGAGTTTTGAAGATCTTTATGATCTAACAACTTCAGATTTATTAAAGCAAACTGGCAAAGAGAGTTTTGATGCTATAAAAATGTTGGAAAAAATCAATCCCAAGGGTTATAAACCAACTAATAACGTAATCTATCCTTTTTCGCCACTTGGGAAGTCTTTAAAGCAGATAGCTCAATTGATAAAATCTGATGTTGGTTTAGAAGTAGCTTTCGCAGAATCCACAGGATGGGATACCCATTTTAACCAAGGATCAGAAAACGGGCAATTTGCACGAAATGTGGAAGATCTATCTAATTGTATGGTAGCTTTTTGGAATGATCTCGGTGCTTTGCAAGACGATGTTACTGTAATGACGATGACAGAGTTTGGTCGTACTGTAAAACAAAATGGAACCAGAGGCACAGATCATGGACGAGGTTCTTGCAATTTTATTTTAGGCAATGACGTCATGGGCGGATTGGTTCATGGCAAAGTAGATCAACTTGCCATAGAAAATCTTGAAGATGGCAGAGACCTTGCTGTAACTACAGACTTCAGGGCAGTTTTTAGCGAAGTTGCTGATAAACATTTAAACATCAACAACGATAAATTGCTATTCCCTGATTGGAGCGGCAAAAAGATAGGGGTCATGAAATAGTACCACTGCAAGATTTATTTCTATTCGGCCAGCCAATTAATAACTTGTTGAGATACATCGCTATTCCTATAAAGGCTATGGCCAAGATATTCTGTAATAATAAATTTTATATGCTTTAGACCTGATTTTTCCAAGTAGCTCATATCTTCATAAGGCGTAATAGGATCAAATTTGTCATGAACCCAAAGTGTTGGAATTGGAATATTCTTCACAACTCTTGCTACAGAGTACCAAGAGGAGGGTTTTTCACCTTTTTCAATAATTATTTGCTCTATTTCATTTTTCAATGTCAGGCTTAGTTTTAGGAGCCTGATAAAATCAATTATTGATCTTGTGGTTTCGGTAGCCGGAGCTAAAAGGATCAGTTTTTTGGGTTTGATAATTGTTTTTTCAATTGCAAGCACTGTTGCAATACATCCAAATGAATGAGCCATAATAACATCCAAGTTTCCAAACCTTTTATTTATTTCAAGAATAAGGTCAGCATACAGTAAAGCTGTAATTTGTTTTCCGCTACTCAAACCATGTGCCGGGGCATCAAAGGCATAGATTGTATATCCAGACTTTATCAATGGCTCTATATACAAGGCGAACTTATAGCAATGACTGTCGAAACCGTGACAAATCAATAATTTTTCTCCATTGCTTTTTGGGGGGATCCATTCAAAGCCATGTATTCGGTGAGATTGAAATGAAAAGGTCAATTTCCTGGCTTTGAGAAAAGCTTCAGGTAAATAGCGTTTTCTTTTTCGGGTGTAAGGAGTACAAAACAATTTAAATGCACTATTCCCGGCAGCTTTTATTGAAACCTTTTCAATAGCGCTTAGTTTTAGATGGTAATATTTTAAGGCTAATCTCTGTATTAATTTCATTATTTGCTATTGATTCAGAAGTAAAGAAAACAAAACATTGTTGATTGTTTAATGAAAATTTCCCAAAATTATTTGATTGGTATTAATATGTCATATCTAACTTTCTGTATCTTATTAATCAACGGCTAAAACATTACATCGGCTAGCTTTTTTGCTTAATAGAAGCATAAAAATTGTAGTTTGTATGCTACTTTCCCCTACCTTTGCGCTCCCAAAAAGTTCTTTAAGAAGAAATATTGTATTGGGAGTGCAGATGATAAATGTCCGCACGTTAACACCAAAAAAAGTCAAAAAATGGCAAAAGAAATCTCAGGCTATGTAAAGTTGCAGGTGAAAGGCGGTTCAGCCAATCCTGCACCTCCCATCGGACCTGCACTAGGTTCCAAGGGTCTAAACATCATGGAGTTCTGCAAACAATTTAATGCTAGAACCCAAGATAAACCAGGAAAAATTCTTCCGGTATTAATTACAGTTTTTACTGACAAATCATTTGAATTTGTCATCAAAACACCCCCTGCTGCAGTTCAGTTGATGGAAGCAGCTAAAATTCAGAGTGGTTCAAAAGAGCCTAATCGTTCTAAAGTTGGTAAAGTAAGTTGGGACCAAGTTGACGCTATCGCAACAGATAAAATGTCTGACCTTAACTGTTTTACCAAAGAAAGTGCTATGAGAATGATAGCTGGTACGGCTCGGAGCATGGGCTTAACTGTTGATGGAAAAGCTCCGTGGGAAAACTAAATTAATCACCCTGATTTAAACTGAATTACAATGGGAATTACTAAAAAAAGAAAAGCTATAGCGGCTAAAGTTGATAAGAATAAAACCTATTCCCTTGCGGAAGCATCTGCATTGGTAAAGGAGGTTAACTGTACAAAATTTGACAGCTCTGTAGATGTGCACGTTCGTTTGGGCGTTGATCCTAAGAAAGCTGATCAACAAGTGCGTGGTACTGTAACATTGCCACACGGAACTGGTAAAACAAAGAAAGTATTGGTGCTTTGCACACCTGATAAAGAAGCGTCTGCAAAAGAAGCAGGTGCAGACTATATAGGTTTAGATGAATTTATTACGAAAATAGAAGGTGGATGGACAGATATAGATGTAATTATTGCTACACCATCTGTTATGCCAAAAATTGGTAAATTAGGTAAAATTTTAGGTCCTCGTAACCTAATGCCAAATCCTAAAACCGGAACAGTTACAAACGATGTTGCATCTGCTGTAAATGAGGTTAAGGGCGGTAAAATTGCTTTTAAAGTAGACAAGTCTGGAATCATTCATGCATCTATCGGTAGAGTATCTTTCGCTCCAAATAAGTTGACTGAAAATGCTACTGAGTTTGTTCAGGCGCTTATGAAATTAAAACCATCTGCTGCCAAAGGTACTTACCTTAAAGGCATTAGTTTGGCTAGCACAATGAGCCCAGGTATTTCCGTTGACACAAAAACATTCATCTAATCCGGTCTAAGTATCGGTAAAAATTTTAGACATGACCAGAGAACAAAAACAAGAAGCGATTGAAGTTCTAAAAGGGAAATTCAACCAGTATAATAATTTCTACATTACGAATACAGAATCTCTTTCTGTAGCACAGATTAGCAAATTGCGCAGAATCTGTTTTGACAAGAATGTTGAAATGAAAGTTGCGAAAAACACTTTAATAAAGAAAGCTTTAGAGGCAATTGATTCTGCCAGATTTTCTGGTGTATTTGATAGCTTAAATGGTGTGACTGCTTTGCTTTTTAGCGAGAATGCAAAAGAGCCTGCAATGATTATCAGTTCATTCAGAACAGAAACCAAAACAGCTAAGCCTATACTGAAAGCAGCTTTCATAGATGCAGATGTATTTGTAGGAGACGATCAGCTTGAAGCACTTAAAACGCTTAAAAGCAAAAATGATCTTATCGGAGAAATCATCGGCTTATTGCAATCACCTGCAAAGAATGTTATCAGCGGCTTGAATGCTGGTTCCAAACTTGCAAGTTTGTTAAAGACTTTGGAAGAAAGAGCAAGTTAATTATACAATTTGAAAATGGCTCTATTGAAAAATGTGTTGGCTTTTATTTTCTGATTGAGCAATTTTCAAATTTTTCAAATTATTCAACCAGCCTGACGGTTGAAACAAACAAATTTTTTTAATAACTCCGCCGGAGCACAGGCAATGAAGGCGGAAAAAATTTGAAAACATGGCAGATTTAAATGCATTCGCAGAACAACTGGTTAACCTAACAGTAAAAGAGGTTAACGAATTAGCTAAAATTCTTAAAGATACTTATGGTATCGAGCCTGCAGCTGCTGCTGTAGTTGCTGGTCCTGCTGGTGGTGGTGGCGCTGCTGCTCCTGCTGCAGAAGAAAAGACGGCATTCGATGTTATGCTTATCAACGCTGGAGCTGGTAAGCTAGGTGTTGTTAAGATCGTTAAAGACTTAACGGGTCTTGGTCTTAAAGAGGCTAAAGATTTAGTTGATGGTGCTCCTAAAGCAGTTAAAGAAGGTGTATCTAAAGCTGAGGCTGATGATATCGCTTCTAAATTGAAAGAAGCAGGTGCTGAAGTAGAAATTAAGTAATTTTTTATGCTTTGTACATACAAAAGCCGTCTACACAGCAATGTGAGTGACGGCTTTTTGTTTTGAGTTTGTAGCAGTTATTGTTGAATTTTCTGGGTTAATTCAGCCTTTTCGATGACCGCTTCAATTAGTTGAACCAAAAGTAGATTAATCAACTTGCCGTCTCTACCATACCATCTATTCATAGTTGCCTGTGAAAACTACTATATTGTAGAATATCATAAGCCAAGTTAGCCCGCCCTCAAATAGGTGCTGTAAGAAACATGCTTAGACCTATGTAATGCATTGCAATACTGCTAAAGCATTTGTTATGGAATTTTCGCTTTTCGATTTAAGCATGAAGAGTGCTATCTATTAGGACGATTGAAAAAATCTATACTTTTTTATTATTTTATGAAGCCTTGGCCGATTGTGACCTTGAACTATAATAGTGTAAACATACAAAAGTATGTTTAGCGTTAAACGCCACAATGATTGCTTTAATCCGTTATAAAATCCTACGGAGAGCGTGATTGTTAATACAATAAATTAGATGATTGTATGTCCAAATTCCGATTGTCGGGTACTGTACTTTAAATGAATGAACGAATTCAATTTTTTTTACAGGATTGGATGTTTTGTTAAGTTTCTCCCTTCCAAGCCTAACCAGAACCTTTCTAAATCCATGAACTCCGAACCATTTATAAATCTTTCCTTCATCCTCCCATTTTTTCGTATTGTAATAAGTTTATTCTAATAGGAATTTGAAGGTCTGAGTGAAATATTGAACCCGGGAACATTCGCATGAAGTTTAATACCCAATCAAACAAAAAAGTATTCAGACTTTGACAAAGTGCTATGGCGAGAACTGTACTAAAAAAATATCAAGACAAAAAAAGTTTAGAAATATTTGCTCAAAGTTGCATGTTTTCAATTTCTAATCTCAGATGAAGTGCGATTTTCGGTATTATATAGCAAATTATAATAAGCTACCTTTTTTGAGGAGCCTGATGCTATTGGACAACTTAATGATTGCTTTTATTTTGATCTGAAACCTACCTTCTCATACCGGGCATTTTCCCCATCCCTGCCGGCATTTTATTCATCATCTTCATCATTTGCCTCATTTGCTCAAACTGCTTCATGAAAGCATTGACTTCATCGATGGTTTTGCCTGATCCTTTGGCTATTCTTTGTTTTCTATTTAAATTAATTTCATCGGGATTGCTTCTTTCAAATGGGGTCATGCTTTTAATAATTGCCTCAACTCCTTTAAAAGAGTCATCGCTTATATCAACATCTTTTATTGCTTTGCTTACCCCGGGTATCATTGCCATCAGATCTTTTAGGTTACCCATTTTTTTGATCTGCTGCAATTGATCCAAGAAGTCCTGAAAATCGAATTGGTTTTTACGGATTTTCTTTTCCAGTCTTTTTGCTTCAACTTCATCGTATTGAGCCTGTGCTTTTTCTACAAGAGTCGTAATATCACCCATCCCCAAAATCCGTTGAGCCATCCTTTCCGGATAGAATACATCAAGCGTATCCAGTTTTTCGCCGCTGCTTACAAATTTGATTGGCTTCTCTACGGTATATTTAATGGACAATGCCGCACCCCCACGAGTATCGCCATCTAGTTTGGTTAATACAACTCCAGTAAAGTCTAGCTTGTCATTAAATGCTTTGGCAGTATTTACAGCATCTTGCCCGGTCATGCTATCTACAACAAACAAGATTTCGGTTGGCTTAACGGCGGTTTTAATATTGGCAACTTCTGCCATCATAACCTCATCTATAGCCAATCGGCCGGCAGTATCAATAATTACTACATTTTTGTTTTTTGATTTCGCCTCTTTTATAGCGTTGAGCGCAATTTCAACTGGGTTGGTATTTTCTCGTTCGCTATAAATCTCCACACCCACTTGTCCGGCTAAAACTGTTAACTGGTCAATTGCTGCCGGCCGGTAAACATCGGCTGCTACTAGTAAGGGGCTCTTTCCTTTGCTTTTAAGATAATTGGCCAATTTGCCACTGAAAGTGGTTTTACCGCTACCTTGAAGGCCAGCTATCAATATCACAGCAGGATTGCCTGAAATATTGAACTCACTTTCAGTTCCACCCATCAATTGCGCCAGTTCATCTTTTACTATTTTGGTCATCAATTGGCCTGGGCTTACCGCATTGATCACTTTTGTTCCCAGCGCAATGTCTTTTACTTTATCAGTAAATTCTTTGGCTATTTTATAGTTTACATCTGCATCTACCAGCGCACGTCTGATTTCTTTTACTGTAGCAGCAATGTTTAACTCTGTTATTTTGGCTTCACCTTTAAGGTTTTTAAATGCACCTTCGAGCCGCTCACTTAAACTTTCAAACATATTGTTCAGCTATTATTATTGTGTATTTGTTTTAATGAAAAAGTGAATACAAAAGCATGCATTCACTTTGAAGTGCAAATATATTCAGTTAAGATTAATTTTACAGCAAATCTATTCAACCCATATAGAGTTTTAAAAATTTGCAACAAGTTGTTGATCGAAGCTTGATGATCGCCTTGTCTTTTATTTGTCTTACCCGCTCTTTTGTTAATGAAAAACGAGACCCGATATCATCCAGACTCCAAGGGTGATCCATACCAATGCCATAAAAATAGCAGATTACACTTTTTTGTCGTTCGGTGAGTGTTCCAAGTGATCGTTTAATTTCAGTTTTCAATGATTCATCATGAACAAGGTTATTGTCAGCACTAGTCGCATCAAAGTTTTCCAAAATGTCAATTAAGGCTAAATCCTCACTACCACCTATTGGAGAGTCAACACTGAGGTGTCTTATATTCATTAATAATGCAGTGGTCACTTCTCCATCTGAAATTTCGAGGGATTCTGCTACTTCTTCTATAGTAGGCTCCCTTTCTAATAGTTGCTCGAGCTGCTGAAAAGTCTTATTTATTCTATTGTTTAGTCCCACCTTGTTTAGAGGGAGGCGAACAATACGACCTTGTTCTGCCAAAGCTTGCAGAATACTTTGCCTTATCCACCAAACAGCGTAGGAAATAAACTTGAACCCTTTGGTCTCATCAAATCGTTGAGCAGCTTTAATCAGTCCCAAATTTCCTTCGTTAATGAGGTCGGGTAATGTAAGGCCTTGGTTCTGGTATTGTTTTGCAACTGAAACTACAAATCTTAAGTTAGCTTTTGTAAGCTTTTCAAGTGCTCCTTGGTCTCCATGCCTTATTTTTTCTGCCAGTATTGCTTCGTCTTCCGGAGTAGTTAGGGCAAGTTTTCCTATTTCTTGCAGATATTTTTCAAGGCTTTGGGATTCCCTTTTTGTAATAGATTTGGTTATCTTGATCTGACGCATACTCATTAAGCATAATTTTAGGCTAGAAAATAGAATTGGTGGCGTTTTGAGTAGGTAGCTTAGCGAAATTGATCATACAATGTATACATGTTTTTTTTCTAAAAAAAATAAAAAAATAGGCATAGATTTTTTGCAGAAATATTTAATAAAGATACATGAGTGAACTATTTTGCTTCGAATGTTGTAATGTTGAAAAAAAATGTTTTGGCTATTTCATTAATGTTAATATCATTGCAAACTTTCATTTTTAGGAAACATAGAAATTATGAGCAAAAAACAGCTATACACGCTTGAGTATCCGGTTAGGTGTTCCCCGAATATTTTATTTGAATTTTTATCAACACCTGCAGGCTTGGGCGAATGGTTTGCTGATAAAGTTGACGAAAGTAAAGAACATATTTTCACTTTCAATTGGAAGGATTCTTCACAGAAAGCTAAGTTGGTGGAAAAGCAGGAAAATAAATTTGTAAGGTTTCAATGGGTGGATTCTCCAAAGGAAGAGTACTTTGAATTTGAAATCGAGAAATCTGAAGTGACAAATCAGACCATTTTGGTGATTAAGGATTTTGCAGAGAAAAAAGAGATAAAAGACCAAAGCCAACTATGGGAATATCAATTAAAAGATTTGTTTCATCGTATTGGTGCTTAATTGCTGAGTATTTCTAATAACAACGCATAATTTTTAGTATAAAATTCAATGACTTGATCCCACTGTTGCAGTGGGATTTTTTTTGCAATTTTTATAAAGGGGAGCGTAGCAATATCCCCGAAATTGAGTTCATTTATTTGTGCATAGTTTGAACGTTCAAAATGATGCTCCCATTGATTGTCAGATGTACAAATAGACCAACCATTAAATACTTTTTTGCTAATTGCCTGTTGGATTTTTTCTGAAAATTGTTGTTGATATTTTCCAGATAAATGAATAGTAATGCTGAAAAAATTCCCCCACCAAAAAAAACTTCGGATCGAAATACTATTTTCCTTAGAAAAATTTCTAGGATAATCTAACATAACATAAGGTAAGCCATTATAATTTTCGCCTTTCGAAATTTTGGCCTCCGCTGTTTCAATCGCAAATGGACTTAATTTATCCAATTGCATTTGATAGTTGTGGGCAACGGCACCAAGTAGATCATAAACTTTACTGATAATTCTATTCTTTGTAAGTAATATTTCAGGATCCGTTACAAACTGAAGTTCTATGTTTGATAATGAATGGTTCACAAGGATGTAATTTAGTTACAAGATGATGTTAATAGATAAAAGGCATTATTAACATTCAAATGATCATAGCTGTAAAATAGTATTTTTGCTGTCTTCGCTATACCAGCGTTTGATAAACAGTATGCAAGGTGTTTAAAAAACTTGATACACTTATAATAAAAGCTTTCATTGGCCCATTCTTCGCCACATTCTTCATCGCCATTTTTGTTTTGGTTATGCAGTTCTTTTGGCTATATATAGATGATGTGGTTGGCAAAGGGCTAGATTTAGGCACACTTGGTTACTTGACAGGATTGGTAGCCGTCAATTGGGTTCCTTTAGCTTTGCCATTGGCTTTGTTACTTTCTTCCATTATGACCTTTGGTAATTTGGGCGAGAGTTTTGAGTTAGTAGCTATTAAATCAGCAGGAATCCCCTTATTGAGGTTTATGCGACCTCTATTTTTTGTTTCGATTTTTATTGCATTAATCTCGTTTCTTTTTGCCAACAACATCATGCCTGTGGCAACTTTAAAACTAAATACACTCAAGTACGATATTATTGTTTCAAAGCCTTCTTTTGATATTAAGGAAGGTGTTTTTTACGATAAGATTGATGGTTTTGTTATTAAAATTGGTAGTAAATCAAAGGATGGTGGAACAATTAAAGACGTTGTTATTTATGAGAAAAATTATGGCTTGCAGGATTACGCCATCGTAGCTGAAAGTGGCGTAATGAAAGTGGCACCGGGCAATAAACTTGAATTTGACTTAAGAAATGGTTGGCGTTACCAGGAAAAAGGAAACAGGTTAACAACAAATACGGAATTTATTAGGCTTGGATTTAAAGAATACAAAAAGATGCTGGATTTGAGTAGCTTTGAGATGAATAAGACCTCTGATAGTGCATTCAAAGACAATTTCCGGATGTTGAGTGTCAGGCAGCTAGACAAGACCATTGATTCCTTGGCAAAGCTGGATGATTATTACCAAAAACGAACCATAACTGAAATCAACCCCTATATTACTTTCGCAAGATTTTCGGATTCCGGATTATTAAAAATTAATCCTTACACTTTTAAGAAAATCAAAAACATTAACCAAATAGTTCCACTTAGCGCTCAAAAGTCTGTAAACGAAAAGGTGCAGATGCAGGCAAAAACCATTCAAAACAACTTGAATTATATAGTTGAAGACTACGCAAGTAAATTGAAAGAGTTGCGAGGAAATCTTATAGAGTGGCATCGAAAGTTTACACTTGCTTTTGCTTGCATCGTATTGTTTTTGATAGGTGCGCCACTCGGTTCTATTATCAGAAAAGGTGGTTTGGGGGCCCCACTTGTTTTTGCTGTCATTTTTTTCGTACTTTTTCACCTGTTAAATACTTTCGGAGAAAAATTTGTAAAGAGTGGGGTACTTCCTGCTTATGTAGGGATGTGGGCGGCTTGTGTCATTCTATTGCCGATAGGTTTTTTCCTTACCTATAAAGCTATGCAGGATTCTCAACTATTTAACCAGGAGTACTATTATAGAGTATTTAATAGGGCAAAACTTATGTGGCACAATTATAGGGCTAAAAACAATATAAAAAACCTTACCAATGAATAAAGATATTTCTCGTCGCCATTTTATTCAGCAAACTGGAAAGGCAAGTACGGCTTTGGTACTCTCTGCTACAGTATTGCCTTCGCTTGTTTCTTGCAATTTGCCAAAATCTTTAATTGGTATAGCGCCTACTGGATATGTGCAACAACCGCTACCTTATGGGTTCAATAAGCTAGAGCCTGTCATTGATGCACAAACAATGGAGATTCATTATACAAAACATGCGGCATCCTATGCTAAAAACCTTGCCGAAGCAACCTCTGCAGAAGGGGTAAATACCAACATTACTTCGCTTGAAACTTTGTTGTCAGGTATCTCAAAGTATTCAGCAAAAATGAGAAACAATGCGGGAGGGCACTACAACCACGAGCTTTTCTGGAAAGTAATGAAGCCTGCAAATGATGACAAGCCTACCAATAATTTGTTGAATACAATTAACCGTGATTTTGGATCTTATGAAGTATTCGCAACACAATTTTCAGAAGCTGCAAAAGTTCGGTTTGGCAGTGGATGGGCATGGCTGGTTCTTACAAATGAGAAAAAGTTAAAGATAGGATCTACCGCTAATCAGGACAATCCTTTGATGAATGTAAGTGAATTGCGGGGTGTACCATTGTTATGTTTGGATGTATGGGAACATGCCTACTACCTGAAGTACCAAAATAAAAGACCTGACTACATAAAAAATTGGTGGAATGTTGTAAACTGGAAGTTTGTTTGTGATAGATTTGATGCTGCAGTTGTGTAATCGTACTTCCAGCTTAGGACGGAACCAATCACCATCATTTTTTTTCACCAATTGCATACCACTTGAACGCTGCA
>JANPHE010000046.1:0-8067 GCA_031424295.1 Segetibacter sp.
ATTTTATTCGTACCACCCTACGGAATATGACCTTCTAAAAACTACCTCCATTTCCAAAATTTAACAATTGAGCAGGCTTTTGCTGCAATGTGGGTTAATTTCAAAAAAGAGTTGTAATAGAATTTGATTTACTTGTAAGAAAAATTTGTAACAGAAATTTAAAGGCTATTGAATGTAGATTTAGCTTTTTTACTTGCTCTTAAAATCACCCCTTTTCCAGGCATCAATAAACTCAGCCCATGCAAATGGGTTCAGTAGGTTGATAGGAGGCGTCTGACCATTATAATAAGTTTTAGCTGCAGCCCTTCTTAGTTGAATGTTTCCTGCTTCCCTGCCATCGCTTGGCATACTCATCATCAAAATTCGGCGCTTGGCAATATCTGTATTTTGACGCGCTATTTCATATTTATCATCAGCTACTCGGGTACTGACAAAATCGCGTTCAAACTGCTCCCTAGTGGGGCGTGGCTTTAAAATAGTAACTGGGAGAAAGGCAGTGTCTGTTACCATCAATTGAATAACACTATATTGGTTGCTTACAAGATTAGTAGGTATTTTTATGTTTTTTGGTTTAAATCCAACACTCGAAAACTCAACTTCATCATTTTTTAATACAACAATTGAAAAAACCCCATCATCATTCGTCATGGTTCCGCGATTGGTACCTTTTATAACAACACTTACCGCAGGAATGCCACGCAAGCTGTCGGCAGTCATTACCACACCATATAACTGAATGACACTGTCTCTCATACCTTCAAACTGGGCCATTAGTCTGACGGGTAAGACAAAAGCCAATAAGATGAGGTAATGTAATTTTTTATTCATTTATACGGGTACTTTGTATTGAAGCCAATCATCCTTTTAGAAGTTTTGCTGATTTGGTTGCTTCAATACACTTACAAAGCAGATGAAAGCAATTTTTCTCTATTGGTAAAACAAATAGCTAAACAACTCAAACAAAGTAAGGTACTCAATGGTTAACTTTGCACCTCCATATTTTTATTTAACAAAAACTTTGAGATGAATACTGAAGATATATTAAAAGCATTGAGCAACGTACAAGAGCCAGATTTGGGAAAAGATTTGGTTACATTGAACATGGTCAAGGATATTGAAATTGAAGGAAATTATGTAACTTTTACAATCGTATTGACCACTCCTGCTTGTCCTATGAAGGACCTAATGAAAAATGCCTGCATTAATGCTATAAAATTGCTTGTAAATAAGGAGGCAATCGTTAATGTTAAGTTTACTTCTCAAACAACTTCCAAGCGCAAAGAAGGTGATGCAGTTTTGCCCGGAGTTAAAAACATCATTGCGGTAGTTAGTGGGAAGGGTGGCGTTGGCAAAAGTACCGTTTCTGCAAATTTGGCCCTTGCACTTAGCCAGGGTGGTGCAAAAGTGGGGTTAATGGATGCGGACATTTATGGTCCAAGCGTCCCAATTATGTTTGGCGTGCGTGGGGAAAGACCGATGATGCAAGAAGTAAACGGAAAAGGAATGATTGTACCCTTGGAACGATATGGCATAAAATTACTGAGTATCGGTTTGTTGGTAGATGAAAAAAATGCAGTGGTTTGGCGGGGTCCAATGGCTAGCAGCGCTATTCGACAGTTTGTTACTGATGTTAATTGGGGCGACCTTGACTACTTAGTTATAGATATGCCGCCGGGTACAGGCGATATTCACCTCACATTGGTGCAAACTGTTCCGGTAACAGGTGTGGTAGTGGTGACTACTCCACAAGATGTAGCCCTAGCTGACGCCAAAAAAGGTATTGCCATGTTTGGTCAGGCCCAAATGAAAGTGCCAATAATAGGTCTGATTGAAAATATGAGTTATTTTACTCCGGCTGAGTTGCCCAATAACAAGTATTACATTTTTGGAAAAGATGGTGGAAAACGATTGGCAGAAGAATATGATATTCCTTTTCTCGGTCAAATACCATTGGTCCAAAGCATAAGAGAAGGCGGCGATCAGGGAGTTCCGGTCATGATGAGTGAAGATGAAATTAGCAAGGCCGCATTTGCCGATTTTGCTGCTTCTGCTGTTAGAAGTATCTCTATGCGAAATGCGGATATGACGGCTACTGAGGTAGCTGAGTTGGTAGAGTGAGTGGTTTCCGCCGCGGCGGAGTGAATGGTGAACAAACCCGAAATCAAGTAAGAAATCAATTTGTAATTTATAACTCCAAGCTCCCAATTCTAAACTCAATCGCTTATTTTTAATCTCTAAATTTTGCCATATGCCTATAGCTGCTCCTTTTAACCTGAAAAAATGGATTGAAGAAAATCGAAACCTACTAAAACCTCCGGTAGGTAACCAGTGCATTTATAAAGATGCAGAAAATTTTATAGTTATGGTAGTTGGAGGTCCCAACTCTCGAAAGGACTATCATTACAACGAAAGCGAAGAATTGTATTATCAGGTTGAAGGTAACATTGAATTGAAAATTATAGATGAAGGGAAGCCAAG
Organism: Segetibacter sp.; assembly: GCA_031424295.1. Classification (GTDB taxonomy): domain Bacteria; phylum Bacteroidota; class Bacteroidia; order Chitinophagales; family Chitinophagaceae; genus Segetibacter. The sequence goes on from JANPHE010000046.1 coordinate 2,479, forward strand.
AACCATTCCTATCAATGAAGGGGATATGTTCTTACTTCCACCACAAACACCACACTCTCCACAGCGGCCGGCCAATACCGTTGGTTTGGTAATAGAAAAAATACGTGAAGACAAAGAGAACGAAAAAGATGCCTTCATGTGGTTTTGCGAAAACTGTGGCAATAAACTCTATGAAGAATTTGAGTTTGTTTCAGACATCGTTTCTCAATTACCACCCATCATGCAAAAATTCTATAGCAACGAAGAACTGCGAACTTGTAAAAGCTGCGGAACAGTGATGCAACCTCCAGTGCGCAAATAGTTTATTGTTTGATATTTGAAGTTATATAGATTTTACAATGGCTACAATATCTAGGTTTGAAGATCTTGAAATATGGTTGCTTGCAAGAGAGCAAAGTAAAAGTGTTGATTTTATTATCAAATCAACGACACTTAATGGAGATTATGAGCTGAAAAACCAAATAAGCCGTTAGTCTGGTTCAGTAATGGATAATATTGCTGAAGGTTTTGAAAGGTCAGGAAACATGGAGTTTAAAAATTTTATTATTATTTCCAAAGGTTCAAATGGTGAAGTTAGATCACAATTATACAGAGCATTAGATCGAAACCTTATTAGTCAAGATCAATTTAATTTGCTTTGTGAAAAGAATATTGTTTTAGGAAATAAGCTTATGGCCTTCATTAAGTATCTTCAAAATTCATTGTACGAAGGTCAACGTTACAAATAACTGTTATGAAATCCTTTATAAACCTCAAACTTCAAACCTCAAACCCGAAACCTCAAACTTCAAACTTCAAACCTCAATAATTGAAAATCGACATCCACACCCACATCATGCCGGGGCAGATGCCCAACTGGACTAAGAAGTTCGGTTATGGTGAGTTTATTCATCTGGAGCATCGGAATTGTCAGGCTTGTATGATGAAAGGCGATAAGCTATTTAGAGTAGTTGAAGACAATTGTTTTAAAGTTGAAGAACGATTAAAAGACATGGACTCTAACGAAGTGACTACGCAGGTGCTGTCCACTATTCCTGTGTTGTTTAATTATTGGGCACATGCAAAAGATGGATTGGAAACTTCCAGATTTTTAAATGAACACATAGCTGAGGAAGTTGATAAAGCGCCTGATCGTTTTATTGGTTTAGGAACAGTGCCGTTACAAAATATTGACCTGTCTGTTAGGGAGATGGAAAGATGTATGTTGGAGCTAAAAATGCCCGGCTTAGAGATTGGATCAAACATCAACGGGAAAAATATAAGCGACCCTTATTTCTTCCCTTTTTATGAAGCAGCAGAAAAGTTGGGTTGTTCCTTATTCATCCATCCGTGGGAAATGATGGGCGAACAACAAATGCAGGAATATTGGCTTCCTTGGTTGGTGGGTATGCCGGCAGAAACTACCCGGGCTATTTGTTCAATGATTTTTGGTGGTGTGTTCGAAAAATTTCCAAAGCTAAAAGTTGCTTTTGCACATGGCGGTGGTTCTTTTCCTTATACATTGGGCAGGATAAAGCATGGTTTTGATGTGCGGCCTGACTTAGTTGCTAAGGATAACCCTATTTCCCCCGACCAATATATTGGCAAGTTTTGGGTAGATAGCCTGGTCCATGATCCTAAAGCGTTTTCTTTTTTATTGGATACTATGGGTCAGGATAAGGTTTGCCTGGGAAGCGATTACCCATTTCCTCTTGGAGAGCACCATCCTGGAAAATTGATAGCGCAAATGAATTTTTCAAATGAATTAACGGCTAAATTGCTTTCGCAGAATGCCTTGGATTGGTTGCGATAAATAGATTATCTGTACTTTTCTACAACTTCTGTAAACAAAGTACCTTCGCACAAACAGCTTTTAAGTTTGCCATTATGAATTTATCACTAGAAGGAAAAAACGCCATCATTTGTGGCAGTAGCCAGGGAATTGGTTTTGCAATAGCAGAAGAACTTGCTTCGATTGGTGCCAATTGTATTTTACTTGCACGCAATAAAGAAAAACTGGATCTTGCCATTACACATTTAGACATTTCGCTAAGACAATCCCATTCGTGCTACGCTGTTGATTTTAATGATCACATAGCAACCAAAGAACTGATAAATACCATTATTGCAAAATCACCGATTCACATTCTCATCAACAATTCCGGTGGACCGGCTGCAGGGCCTATTGTGAATGCTACAGCAGACCAATTTCTACAGGCTTTTCACCAGCACTTGTTGACCAATCATTTGTTAACAACTGCGGTTATCCCATCAATGAAAGCATCAGGTTTTGGAAGAGTAATTAATATCGTTTCAACATCGGTTAAAGTGCCATTGCCAAATTTGGGTGTTTCAAATACCATACGCGGTGCAGTTGCTTCATGGGCAAAAACAATGGCCAATGAATTGGCGGCTTTTGGCATTACTGTAAACAATGTTTTGCCAGGTGCAACCAACACAGACCGACTTGTGAATATTATCAATAACAACGCAGAAAAGAAGGGAAAATCAAAAGATGAAATTGCACATGAAATGCAACATGAAATTCCTGCGAAACGCTTTGGCGAACCTGCTGAAATAGCAGCAGTTGCTGCATTTCTTGCTTCACCTGCTGCAGCTTATGTAAATGGGGTAAGCATACCTGTAGATGGTGGAAGAACAGGCTCAATTTAAATTTTGAAACAAGAACGCAGATGTTTATGATTTTAATGATTGAAGTAGATTTGTTACTATTTTTTCAACATAATTGCAATCATCTGAATGAAAAAATCTTTACTTATCCGGACAATCATAACAATCAGCGTTCAAACTATTCGATATGAATTTAACTGATTATCACAAAATACAGAACTTCATTGGAGGTCAATTTTTAGACCCAGCCTCCGGTGCGTATCTTGAAAATATTAATCCGGCTACAGGTGCGGTGATTGGGCAAATACCCGATAGCAATGCAGAGGATATCCAGTTGGCAGTTGATGCAGGTAAAATGGCTTTTCCTTCATGGTCAGTTACACCAGCCGAAGAGCGGTTCAAAATACTCAATCGCATTGCTACCCTTATTGACGATCATTTGGATGCATTGGCATTGGCAGAAACTACAGATAATGGCAAACCATTGTGGCTGAGTAAAAGAGTGGATATTCCACGGGCATCAGCCAACTTTCGTTTTTTTGCTACAGGCATTATGCACTTTTCTGCAGAAAGTCATAGCATGGAAGACAAGGCCATCAACTATACCATTCGGCAGCCAATTGGTGTTGTAGGCTGTATTTCCCCCTGGAATTTACCGTTGTATTTATTCACCTGGAAAATAGCACCTGCTCTAGCCGCTGGAAATTGTGTTGTTGCAAAACCTTCAGAAGTTACACCTTTGACGGGATACCTTTTGTCTGTCATTTGTAAAGAAGCAGGATTGCCTGATGGTGTTTTAAACATTGTTCATGGAACGGGTCCTAATGCAGGAGAGGCAATCGTTAGCCATCCGGCTATTAAAGCTATTTCTTTTACAGGAAGTACAAGAGCCGGAGAAAGAATTGCAAGCATTGCTGCGCCAAAATTCAAAAAACTATCACTGGAGTTAGGAGGCAAAAACCCCAATATCATTTTTGCTGATTGCGATTGGGAAAAAATGATGCGGACAACTATTCAGTCTTCTTTCAGCAACCAGGGGCAAATCTGTTTGTGTGGTTCCCGTATATTGATTGAAGATAGTATTTATGAAAAGTTCAAAGATGAATTTGTTGCCAGAGTAAAAAGGCTATCGGTTGGTGATCCATTGGAAGAGCATAGTAATCAAGGCGCTATTGTAAGTAAAATGCATTTTGATAAAATATTAAAATGTATTGAAACGGCTAATGCAGAAGGAGGTAAAATATTGTGTGGTGGTCATGTGGTAAAAGTGGAAGGAAGATGTGCAGATGGTTATTTTGTAGCACCTACTGTAATAGAAGGCCTTGGCAGTGATTGCAACACCAATATGGAAGAAATATTTGGGCCGGTTGTTACTTTGCAGCCATTTAAAAATGAATCGGAAGCTTTAGCACTTGCCAATGCTTGCAATTATGGGTTAGCGGCTACCATTTGGACCCAAGATATTTCTAAAGCAAATAGAATGGCAGCCAAAGTAGAAGCCGGCATCATTTGGATAAATTGCTGGTTGCTTCGCGATTTGCGTACGCCGTTTGGAGGAGTTAAAAATAGTGGCGTGGGAAGAGAGGGTGGATGGGAAGCCTTGCGGTTTTTTACCGAAGCGAAAAATGTGTGTGTGGAACTATAGAACCTAATTCAGATTATTTTTTGTTTCTTGTTTTCTCGTTACTCGTTAATTAATTTTATGGCAACGATTTCATCATTTACAGAACTTGAAATTTGGAAGTTAGCAAGTGAACTTTCTACCAGAATTTTTGAGTTTTCTAAAATTGGATTATTGAGCAAAGATTTTAGTTTGAAAGACCAAATGAATCGATCTGCTGGTTCAATAATGGATAATATTGCAGAAGGATTTGGTAGGGGAGGGAGGATGGAATTCATTCAATTTTTATCAATTTCAAGAGGTTCTGCATCTGAATTACAATCACAAATAGTTAGATGTTTTCAAAGAAAATATATAGATGAAGAAACTTATGTTGAGTTATTTGAATTTTCGGATAAAATCGGAAAGAAAATTGGAGCTTTCATTAAGTATTTAAATTCTTCACCTCAACCAGGAGTAAAGTTTAATAATCGGATAGCCAATATGAAACAGACAAATTTAGACAGTAATTTGGGAAAAACTGCCAGCAAGCAACAAGTTCCAAATGTGGAGCAACGAGCAACGAGCAACGAGCAACGAGCCACAATTAAAACCGAATCCGCAGCCAAACCATTAGGTGCTTATCCACATGCGAGGCGTGTTGGGAATCTTTTGTTTTTATCAGGCATTGGATCAAGACAAGCGAGTGATAATCAAATACCTGGTCTTGAGTTGGATAGTGAAGGCAACATACTAAAATATGATATCGAAGCCGAATGTCATTCTGTATTTGCCAACGTAAAAGCGGTATTGGAAGCTAGTGGAAGCAGTTGGAACAATATGGTAGATGTGACCGTATTTTTGACGAACATGAAAAAAGATTTTCCAATTTATAACAAAGTGTACGGAGATTATTTTAAGGATGTGGAAGCTTGCAGAACAACTGTAGAAGTAAAAAGCCTTCCTACTCCCATTGCCATCGAGTTAAAAGTAATCGCTATGGTAGATTCAAATTAGGTAGTGGATGGAATAGCCTATTATTAGGAAAGGAGAAACGTGAAACGTGAAATGTCAAACGTCAAACGAGAAACGAGAAACGAGTAACGTGAAAGGTGAAATGAGAAATGTCAAACGAGTAACAAGCAACGAGTAACAAGCAACGAGAAACGTGAAACGTCAAACGAGAAACGAGTAACGGGAATCGTCAAACGAGAATCAAATAACAAAAATGCAAAACACTAAACAATACGCTCAAGGCTTAGATCAACAAGATACTTTAAAGCTTTTCAGGGATCGTTTTTATATACCACAGATCAATAGAAAAGACTGTATTTATTTTACAGGAAATTCACTGGGTTTGCAACCTAAAACCACAAGAT
>JANPHE010000047.1:0-15852 GCA_031424295.1 Segetibacter sp.
ATTTTATTCGTACCACCCTACGGAATATGACCTTCTAAAAACTACCTCCATTTCCAAAATTTAACAATTGAGCAGGCTTTTGCTGCAATGTGGGTTAAAGGAACATAACAATATTTTTAATTGTATTGAAATTTTAAAAATAATAATCCGCGGCTTGAATAATCATTCATTAAAAAAAGAGAACTTAGATGATTAACTATCGAATAAACAAAGTTTTCTGACACAATAAAAGCATAGTTAGCAAGCACTTAAAAGAAAATAATTTAAGAATATTTTTAATAATGAATAATTACTTATGATCAAGGTTTATCAGGATATCCTTGATATACTTATACCAAGGTTCCCAAGGAATGAAATGAGGTGCACCTTTTAAAATCTTCACCTCGACAGATTTAGCATTTACGAGCTTTTTTTCAGCATATGCTGCATTACCTACTGGTACAAAGCCATCTTTGTCACCATGAACAATCCAAACATCACATTGAACATTTGCAAACTGCTTAGCCAATGGTATTAGATCCTTCTTCAAGTACCAAATTTCCATATTACTTGGTCGAAATGCACCTGGCAATAGAAATTGTAAACTACTGTTGTATAAGAACCCCCGCCACTTTTCAGGAGCTTCTTCAGCAGGATCCACAGATGCGGCCAATAGGACCATTCCTTTAAAAACACCAGGATTATCTGCCACTAATTTTACAGCCAACGGTCCGCCAAGCGAATGACCAATGATGTAAATAGGTTTACCATTCTTAATTTCAGCTATTAAGGGACTAATGAGCATAGACTGTTCCTCCAGGTTTTTTGCACTACCAAATTCACTATAGCCAAACCCCGGCCTGTCTATTGATATCATCCTGTATTTTGCCAGAAGATCTTTATCTTTAAGATAGTTGGCAAAAGCATCCCAACTACCAGGAGAGCCATGTACAAAAAATAAAGTTGGCAAAGTATCGCTACCCGATATTACGTAATGAATATTAAACCCATTGACAACTATGTCCCTTGTTTTTAAATCTAAACCTATTGCACTAAACTGCTTCTTTGCATCGCTGTCGCTGACCCTAAATTTCATGCAGCTCTGTGCCAGCATGATCCATATGCCAAGCAAAATCAAGATAACAATCATTGAATTACTTTTATTCTTACTTATCATTTAGCTGCCCTTTTTAATTACTTAATAACCCAATCATTTCTTTCAATAACCATTGATGACAAGGCAACCAATGCTATTACCAAAGCAAGGCCTTTATGCACCCATTCATTATCAATATTCTTAAGTGAAACAATCAACATAATTATTAAAAAAGTAATCAGATGCACCTGTTGAAGTAAACTTTTATCTAGCAAAAAGATATTGAATAAAATAGAAACAAATATGCTAATAGCTACCACAAAAAACAACATAGCATATTGAGAAAAATAGTACAACTTCAAATTGGTTTCTTCCTCTCTTTCATTGGTCGGCAACAACATTTTTGCTGCTATAAAAAGCGATATCGGATACATAAGAACAAACATCAATTCCCAAAGTTGCCATACAGGTTTGTCCTTTAACTGATAGGTTACAAACCAATCCTGGATGTGTAAGAACAAAATAAAAACTATCCAGATTAAATGTGGCCAGTAGAACTTTACCTTTTTGAAATGATACAATACATCTGAGAACGTAGATAATAGCTGTGTAATGCCAAGTCCCAAAATGATGGAAACCAAAATGGAAACATATTCAAAGGCACTAATTTGGTTACTATACATGATGTATATTTTACAAAAAAAATCTTGCTAATTCTTCAATAAAAATAACATTGGAATATCCAATCTTTCGTTCCATGCCTTTTCGCTGTGATTCTCTCCAGGAAAAAATTTTGTTACCCAATTTTCGTCTGTAAAACCTTTCAACATCATAACAGAATCTACTGCGAGGTGCAAAGGAGGATACATCGCATCCAATGTCTGATCTCCGTAATCAAAATAAATTTTATGCTTTTTGGAATTAGGAAGATTCTTACTCATGTAATTTACAAAAGCTCGTGGAATTGGATTGTTGTTCATAGCAAAAATACCTGGCCAATGGGTACTTAGGCAGGCCGCACCACCAAATACTTTTGGATACTCGCAAATAGCATACATAGAAATCAAACCGCCCATACTACTTCCCGCAATAAAGGTATTTGACCTGTCTTTATAAGTTGAATATTTGCGATCAACAAATGGTTTCAACTCCTTTACTAAAAACTTTAAATAATTATCGGATACCGGTTTAAATACATCTTTTGTTCTTCCTGCCCTTTGCAATTGCGCAGTAATAGTGTCTTGCTCTACTTGAGACAATGCTTCATATGGCTTCTGAGGAAAATAATCAGGATGCCTGGTTTTGCCTCCATTCCAAATACCCACAACAATTACATCTCTTATTGAATGCTCTTTCAGTAGTTTAGTAATTACATCATCTACATCCCATGATTGTTTGTTCCAGCCTGCTGCAGTATCGTACAACATTTGTCCATCGTGCATGTACAATACTGCATATTTCTTATTAGGCGTATAGCCTTCGGGGAGCCACACATCTACATTGCGGGCGGTAATAAATTTGGATGGAAAACTATCAATCCGCTCTATTCTTCCTGCTACAACTGATGGTAATTGAGCTGCCAGAACAAAGTATAAAAATGTAAAGCAAAGTGCAACAAAATAGTGTTTCATATAAATTCTACTATTAATTAATTTCCAGAACAAGTGTAGCTTTAGAAGGTGCAGAAAAAGAGTTGCCTATTGAAATTTTTTCACCGGTCAATATATTCTCTCCAGAAGTTTTATTACCCAATATCTCAGCAAATCTTTTAGTATCTATATTAATTGGTTTTTCATTTTTATTCATCACAACCATAATCAATTTTTGCTTATTGTACCTAAAGAAAACATATACCCCATCAAATGGCGCAAAATGCAATGTTTTACCATTTGCAATCACTGGATTTTTTTGTCGCCAATTGAGCAATTTTTTTACATAAAGCTGCATACGCTGCTGATCTGTCCTCAATCCTTTTCCGGAAAAGGCATCAACCACATCCTCCTTCCATCCCCCGGGGAAATCTGAACGAATATATCCATGGTTATTGAGATGATCATTATTCGATGCTAAGATCTCAGTGCCATAAAAAATTTGCGGAATGCCACGAGTAGTTAACAAATATCCAATTGCCATTTCAGTTAATGCAACATCGCCACCCAATTGCGTAAACAACCGATCCATATCGTGGTTATCACCAAACACTAGGATTTGCTTTGGATTTGCATATGCAAAATCATTTGCAAGCGCTTCATATAATTTAGTCATCCCCTTTCCAAAGTCGCTTCCTTCAGGTTCCTTTAAAGCCTGCACCAATGCACCCTGCAAAGGAAAATCCATAACACTGGTTAAACAACTTTTATAGCCATCATGATTTTGTTTACCTTTTTGCCAATAAGATTCGATTAGCGGATTAAAACTCCATTCTTCGCCAACCATACTAAAGTTGGGGTATTCTTCCATAATACGGCAACTCCACATTTTCAAAAAAGACTTATCGCTATAACCATAAGTATCCTGCCGAATGCCTCCAAGCTTTAATGTTTCAATCCACCAAATTGAACTTTGCAATAAGTAGTTAGCCAGAAACGGATTTTTGCCATTCATATCAGGCATTGTTTTATCAAACCAACCATTTGTCATCAAATCTTTATCATAATCGGATGCATACATATCCTGGTTGCTCGTTCTTCTATGATTTGAAGGTGTATAAACATCAGGATAATTTAACCAATTCTTAAAAGGCAAATCATTCATCCACCAATAATTTGAACCTATGTGGTTAAGTACTTCGTCAAAGATTAATTTGATGCCCTTTTCTTTAGCCTTAGCAGCAAGTTCTTTGTAATCGTCCAACGTACCATACCTTGGATCAACTTTGTAATGATTGGTAATAGAATAGCCATGATAAGAATAAGCCTCCATATCATTTTCTAATAACGGCGTGCTCCAGATAGCTGAAAAACCCATTTCCTTTATATAATCCAGGTGATTGATGATGCCTCTGATATCACCACCGTGTCTACCACCTACATTGCTTCTATCCACTATTTTCTCCTTCATAATCGGGACCACATCATTACTATAATCGCCATTGGCAAAACGGTCTGGCATTATTAAATAAACTGCATCAGTTGAATTAAAGCCCATAAAAGAAGCTGCCGGTTGTTGCCTTGCCAACAGTGTGTAGTTATACGTTTCAATTGTTTTTCCACCGGCATTAAATTTTATTACAAAATTGCCTGGCTTTGTATTGCTTGCTATTTGTAAATCAATAAATAAATAATTCTTACTGTCTGCCCTGCTCGTTCTTAATATTGTAACTCCGGGATAATTAATAGCTGGTTGAGTAACCCCAATATTGGTTCCATTTACAATCAATTGTAGTTGTTTGTTCTTCATTCCCACCCACCAATTGAGTGGCTCTACATGTTTGATTTGAGCAATAATATTACAGCCCAATAAAAACAGAAAAACAAATAAAAATAGCTCCTTCTTTCTCATGAAATTTTAGATTTAATATAGTTCATCATATCTACATTTACTTGCCATTGATTGCTTAAAGGTTTTTGAGAATAAGGCATCACCGGCATATATGGTGGTGGGCCAAATTCGGGAGTAATGGTCATTTTCTTTGAACCTTCCTCCATTTTGTGTTTAATAATTTGCTGCCACCACTCCTCAAAAATAAGTAAATGATTTTTCCATTCCGGAGCGAAGGGATCATTTACTTGCGGTCCTTGTTCAGAACCAACTCTGGCATGAATATGAGAAACATGCTTAATGATTTTACTGATTATTTCCTCCTGGTCTTCCAGCAGACTTTCTGAAACAGTGCAGAAATGAGAAAAATCAGCAACCAACTCCAATTCCGGAAATTTATTTAGATAAGATAGAAGCGTTGCTGCATGATAGGAAAAACGTCCACGATGTGTTTCATGCAGAATGCGAACACCGGTCTTCTTAGCAATGTTTAAACTAGCCTCAAGAATTCTGCAATTATCATCAAATGAAAAATAATCTTTACCGGTGTGCGAATTGATAAATGTTGGTTGATAACTACTTAATTCCAGGAGTTCATTTTCCATCCTAGAGATAAAGTTGTCAATGCTTTCTTGCTCAGGAGTGAGTAATTGCAAGGGAATAAAAACAAAATCAGGCTCATTTTTTCTAGCGTTTTCTACTTCTTTAATAATTGCCTTCTTAAAATCAATTTCTTCACCCATAAATATTTCTGCTCCACGATAGCCTGCATTCAAAATCTTTTTGAAAAAAGCGGAAGCAGAAATTCCCTCCTGACCCCAATAGGTACATGTAAATTGAATGTCCATAGAAATATCTTAATAAACGAAGTTAAGCAGCAAATTTGGAGTCAAAATCATACATTGACTATAGAAGTAACATATTATAGCTATACTTCCTTAAAAGGAATAATATGATTGAAATGCCACCGAAAAATCATTGGTTTAAAATTGTATCCAAATGTCTTAGTGTCGTATTACCGAATGCAAGGCAAATCAATTAATATTATCATAAACAATTAAAACACAATTTATATACGCCTAATAATAAAAAAGCCCGGTGTAAAAACACCAGGCTTGAAAAACTGCTTGCTATATGAAAAAAGTAACTAAATCAGATTTAATAGTTAATGCAGTCTGATTAGCATAAAATCATCCTATTGATAAACACGCACATAATCGATTTTCATTTTTTGGGGGAAAACAGAATCATCCACACCAAATTTTCCTCCCCAATTACCCCCTACAGCTACATTTAGTAAAAAATGAAACCGCTTGTCATAAGGCCATTCTTCGGATGTTGCTTTTTCATTCTTAAAATCTCCATACTTTTCATTGTCAACAAAAAATGAAATATTATTTTCTGTCCACTCAACAGCATATGTGTGATAAGCAGAAGAAAGATCGGTCCTTTTCAAACCATTTGATTTTTGCGTTCCAATCATCCCATTATAAGCCCCTGTATGGACAGTGCCAAATATAGAATCCGGCATATAACCTACATTCTCCATTATGTCAATTTCACCACTATGAGGCCAGCGACCATATTCATTGTCTGTAGGAAGCATCCAAATGCCCGGCCACAACCCCTTACCTATCGGTATCAATGCCCTTACTTCAAACCTACCATATTTCCAGTCCCCTTTTTGCCTAGACACCAATCTTGCAGAAGTATACTCAGCATCAACCATTTTTTCCTTTCGTGCCTCAATGATGAGATTTCCACCTTCAACCCTTGCGTTATTGCTATTTGCTGTATAATATTGCAATTCGTTGTTACCCCAACCACATCTGTCAGGACAGCCCCTTGCTGTATCATAACTCCACTTACTACTATCAGGTAATTCACTTCCATTGAACTCGTCTGACCATACCAATTTATTATACCCGGATTTGGCTTTTTCACCTTGTTGTACACAACCAAGAACACACATAATTAGAACCAGCAAAAAGAAAATATTATAAGAATTCATTATTAAATTTTCTAATTCATACTTATCAAGTAAGAAAAAGCAGTTAAAATCAAAATGCTTAATTATAAACCCTTACATAATCAATTTCCATAGTAGCATCGGTAAATCCAGTACTAACTGGTCCACCAAACGTACCGCCCATTGCCACATTTAATAACATGAAAAAATCTTGATTAAAAGGTACTGTAGTAGTATTTGCAAAAGTAAAAAAGACAACATCATCTACCGATATTTTAATTGCTGCTGCGGTCCATTCTACACCATACTTATGAAACTGGGTTGTAACGTTTGGAATTACTTTGGTAGCACCATTCGCGTTTCCACCTGATCTTCCAGGATAATGAAGGGTTCCATAAATTTTATTGACATCACTTCCCTTGTGTTCCATGATATCAATTTCTCCACAAGCAGGCCATCCTGCAGTCGAAATATTATTTCCCAACATCCAGGCAGCGGGCCAAGTACCTACACCAGAAGGAAGTTTAGCCCTTACTTCAACCTTACCATACTTAAAAGCAAATTTACCTTTGGATAATAACCTTGCAGAAGTATATTCACTACCAGAGAAACTTTCCTTTTTAGCTATTATCTTGAGTGTTCCTCCAGAAACTATTGCGTTTTCTGCTCTACTGGTATAATGCTGCAGTTCAGCGTTACCCCAACCACCTGCACCAATATCAAATCCCCACTTAGCCGGATCCGGTGACCCGGGCGTATTGAACTCATCTGCCCAAACTAGTGAGGAAGTCAGAGCAACTGTAATAGTAGTTGACTTTGAAGCTGTTTTACCACCTGTGCTTTTTGCAATCACATTTACAGTATAGTTGCCAGCTGCAGGATACTTATAAGTCACCACTCCTGAAGATACTGTTTGAAAGATACCATTGCCATAATCAAAATCGTAAGTAACAGCATTGGTTGCAGAAGCCGTAAAGGATACATTCCCACTATTGTCGGTACTTACATTTGCAACTAGAGTTAAGTTAGTTGGAGCAGTGTCAGTAGGAACAGGATCACTTTTTTTGCTGCACCCAGCGTAACAAAAAGTAAATAGAACCACTACTGATACAATAAATTGCTTCATATTCTTATGGTTTTACTTTAAATTTTTGGTACCAACCATTGGTATCGGCACCAATGTTGCGAACTTCCATATTTGTATCATTAATAGACAGTATTTCATAAGCTGTTCCTCCGGTACCAAAGGCCATTATCCCATTTCCGGGAACTACAAATTGAATCATAGTAGAAACGGCAGCAGTAGAACCTGAGGATGCGTCCATAAATGCCAGTTTCTTTGTACCACCTGTACTTAACCCTGTGCAAATTTCACCAGCGGATTGTGCATAAAAAGCTGCTGCTGCACCAATAATAAATGTTTGACCTTTATTGTCAACACTCATAGAAATATTATTACTCGCATCTTTAGAAAACGTTAATTCATCATCGTACAAGCATGCATCTCTGCTTCCCGGACCAGCTGCATACCAAATTGGCGAAAACTGATCTGCAGGACCTACACCTACATGACCAGGTGCATCTTTGTCTACAACCCAAACTTTAGATGACCCGCCTGTAAGTGATGATACAATTGCAGCTGGAATTTCGAATGCTACAAAAATTTTGATCTTCTTACTAATGGTAGAAGTGGTACCACCTTTACCAATTGCATTTACTGTAACCACAAATTCTGTAGTACCTGGAGTAGAATATTTATAATTGATCACGCCAGTTGATACGGGCAATTTAGTACCGTTACCAAAATCAATGTTGTATGAGATGGCACTGTTTGCTGATGCAGAGATGGCAACAAAACCACTACCATCCCCATTTGGATTGGTAGCATTAACGCCTGCAACAGCAACCGACAAAGTTAAATTTGATGGAGCTGTAAGATCTCCAAAGGAATATTCATCTTTTTTACAGCCCGTTACAAAAATGGCTGCGAAAAAAATTATTGCTAGTGTTTTTATATTAATAATCATAATTTTTATTTTAAGGTCAATTAATTAAGGCTGATGTCGTCAAATAACCAGGTAAAGTTTGCAGAACCATCACCAACTGTACCAAGATCAAAAATGAGTACTACTTTTTGATATGATTTTGTGGCATTAATAGCACTGTAATCAAAAGTTAATTCTTCCCATTGATTTGCCTTTGTTGTTTGAACTTCTTTCTCATAGCTAATCGTTCCATCAGTTAAATTTTCAACTTTCAGCAAAACCTTTGCTCCTACTCGTGGCGAATAAACCTTCATTTTAAAGGTTTTCTTTACAGAGAAATCAATTGGGGCATCTAAAGATATAAAGCTACCGCCCCAAGGCTGTCCTGCACCTTTTACCATTTTAGCCACTTTGGTACTCGTGTTTATACCACCTGATGAAGGGTTGTTAAGTATTGTAACGTCACCACCATCAAAATTAGTAAAGGTATAAGTAGCCGTTGTTGATTGAAAATCCAATGGAAGCGAGATACCACCGCCACCAGAACCACCTCCAACAAGTCTGATATCATCAAATAAGAAAGTGAAGTTAGCTGAACCATCACCCATGGTACCCAATTCAAAAATCAAAACAATTTTTTGATAAGATTGTGCTGTGTTTATGGCACTGTAGTCAAAGGTTAAATCTTCCCATGCATTAGCCAAAGTAGTCGAAACTTCCTTCTCATAACTAATAGAACCATCAGTAGCATTTTCCACTTTCAATAGCACTTTAGCACCAACCCTTGGAGAATACACTTTCATTTTGAAAGTTTTGTTTGTTGAAAAGTCTATTGGACTGTTTAAAGCGATCCAACTTCCACCCCAAGGCTGTCCTGCACTTTTAATCATTTTTCCAACCTTTGCACTTGTGTTGATGCCACCTGACTTGCTATTGTTTACAACAGTTGTACCACCACCATCAAAATCAGTGAAACTATAAGTCAATGTTGAAGATTCAAAATCTAATGGAAGGTTTATGCCTGTAACGATGTTAACAGGTAAAAATTTGACATCATCCCAAAGGTAATTTTTACCATTGCCGACCTTTCCAAAATCGAAAAAGACAGATGCCTTATCATAAGTATAAGTGCTGTTAATTGCAGCGGTGCCGGCTACATTATTTTTAAAATCGAAAATCAAGGTTTCCCAAGTCAAAACTTTAGTCGTTAATGCCTCAGTTTCAACAGACTTAGTGGGATCTGCATGATCTTCAATTTTAAGCCTTACAGGAATACCCGCAGCAGGAGAATACACTCTAATGCTCATTTGAGTAGCAGTTGCGGAAATAGGAATTGGCGTTGCAAAACCTGATGCTGTTCCAATCGTAGTTCCAGCCCAAGTTTCAGCCCCAACCGTTTTGGTTGTTCTTTTTACTTTATTACCGGCAGCCTTTGGATCATTTAATGTGATTGTAAGTGCTTGCCCAAAATCAGTAACTGTATAATCTATTCCCGGTTCATCAAACGTGACAGGTAGAACTAATTGACCGGAAATTACATATTGCTTTATTAACTGCGCCGTTGCAGATCCTCCACCCAAAGCAACAACCTTTATATTATAAGTTCCAACTTTGGAGTAAACATGACTTGCGGTGTCTCCTTCATTAACAGACATTGGAATTTCGCTGGGCGTCTCTCCAAAATACACTTTAAAGAAAGTTTCAAAATCAGCTTTAGCTACAACATTTACTTTAAGTCTATTTGCAGCATCCGCAGTAATAGTAAAACTTAGATTTTCTGGAGCCTTAAATGAAACAGTCAGTTGTTGCGTTGCTTCGGCAGTTTTGCCAGTAATATTATAAGCTACCAACTTAACATTATATACACCTTCTGCATATTTATGCTGCACATTTTTTCCAGCTTGTACTGTTGTAGGTGTAGTTGTTGCATCTCCAAAATATACATCATAAGAAACAGCCCCTTCTCCATTTGGAGTAATCGTAACCATACCTGAGTTATCCTGTGTAATCTCAAATAATGCAGATAATTGACCTGCTAGTGAAGCTTGATCTACAAATGATGTATCATCATTAAGTTTTTTGCTGCAACCGTAAACAACCGCCAGCAAAATCGTCAAACTAAAAATATATTTTATTGCTTTCATGTTAATAATTTATTAGGTAAATTAATATCCGGGATTTTGAGTTAAGCCTGACACCTCAATTTCTTGTTGAGGAATTGGGAATACTTCGTTTTTACCGGTTGAGAAACCTTGAATTTTTGTAGCAGCTTGTCCAGTTCTAACCAGATCAAAAAACCGATCACCTTCCATGGCCAGTTCCAATCTTCTTTCGTTCCAAATAGCTTCTGTCAATGCAGTTCCATTCAAATTAATATCGTGAAGTAAATCACCAAAAGCACGTTGGCGAACTTTATTAAGATATGATTTCGCTTTTGTTGCATTCGGAGAAGTAGATCTGTTAAATGCTTCAGCAGCCATTAACAAAACTTCTGAATAGCGGATGGTTCGGTAATTGTTTAAGTAATTCAATTCTATCTGTCCGGATGTTTCCCCCTTTCTTGGAAGATATTTTTGGTTATACAATCCAGTATTTTTATAAGGTGCTACCTGGTATGTAATTCCGAATGATGGGTTAGCAGCTTTATAGGCTTCAATATCTAATACTGTTACACCTTTTCTTTTATCTCCCGCAGTGTAAGCAGCAGCTAGATTTTGAGCTGGCAAATTTGTACTCCAACCTGAAACATATGGCATATCTGCGGAACCGTTTAAACCCCTAATTCCACACTGCTGAACCGAGTGATTTCCTTGACCCCTTGTCACGCCACCCCAATTATAATAAGGAGAAGAATTAGAATATTGGATTTCAAAAACTGATTCAGGACCATTTTCGCCAGCAGCTAAAAATATAGAACCAAAATCAGTTACCAAAGAAAATGCATTTGAGTTGATTACATTGTCCAACATAGCTGCTGATGCATCATATTTCTTTTGATACAACAATACTTTTCCCAATAAAGCTTGTGCAGCATATTTTGTAATTCTACCCTTTTGAGTTTGAACTGCTGGCAAAACAGCAATTGCACTGTTTAAGTCAGCTTCAATTTGCTTATACACTTCATCTTTAGGAGAACGCTTTAATGTTTTAGATTCTGATAATCCTAAACGCTTATCTACAAATAATGGCACGTCTCCAAAAAACCTAACAAAATGGAAATATTATTAGGCTCTTATAAAATAAACTTCGCCGTACAATGCATCTTTTCCAGCAAAACTTACTGTTTCACCGGCAAGGTTTTTGTCTTTGTATTGATGCATGTAGTTTGCCCTGTTTATTCCTTCATATGCAGCCTGCCATAATTCTGTAAGTGTGGCATTATTCGCAGTGAGGGTATAATCATCAATTTGTTGCAGTGGCAAAACGTCAGATGCGTTTTCTCCACCACTAACAGAATTGTCAGAAGCAATATCGCCTACCGGAACAGCCTGGTTAATCCATTGCAAAGGAGTATAAACGCTTACAGCCATTGTACGGTAATCCGACTCTGACTTCAAGTAAACGTCTTCACTGATTCTAAAATCCTCAACGGGCTTATAATCCACCCATTTCTTACAAGATGCTAGAACGGTGGTCAGAAAAATAATACTTAGTATTTTAATATTTATATTTTTCATTGTAGTGTTTTTTTTTAATTGTTGGATTTATAGTTTGACATCTACTCCTACAGCAAAAGTTCTTGGTTGTGGATATGCACCACGGTCAATGCCAGAATCCAATATACCGCCGGCAATCTCAGGATCGAACCCTGTGTATTTGGTGAATACAAATGCATTTCTCACTTGCGCATATACGCGGAGTCTGCTAAAAACATTTTTAATAGCTGCCTTACTAAAGGTGTATCCCAATTGAATATTCTTGATTTTTATAAATGATCCATCTTCAACATATCTGTCAGATACCCTTATATTGCTATTTGCATCTGTAAACGAATACCTTGGATTTTTTGCATCGTTTGTTGTACCCGGACCTGTCCATCTAGCTAAAATTCTACGATCTTTATTAGAATAGTTGGCGTTTCTTTCATAGGCCCTGTAAATATCGTTGCCTGAAGAAACATAGGTAAACACATTCAAATCAAAATTCTTATACTCCAGGTTCACATTCCACCCCAATGTAAAGTCAGGAAAAGGGTTACCAATTTCAGTTTTATCGGCATCGGTGATTTTACCATCGCCGTTTACATCTACAAATTTAATATCGCCCGGTTGTGCACCTGATTGAGTGGGCGCATCCAAAACATCTTTTGTAGTTTGAAATAAACCATCTGTTTTAAACCCATAGAAATAGCCCGGCGTAAATCCTTTTTCAAATACTGTAACACTTTGTGATTGACCATTGAAATAATAGCCGCCCAAAATTCTGGCAGTACCATCATCATTGGTAGCAGTTACTTCGTTTTTACCGGTAGTATAAGTAAATGCAGTGTTGAACTTCAAATCTCTTCCTATTGTTTCATTATATCCTAATGTCAATTCCAAGCCACTTGTTTTTGTAGTACCAATATTAGCTGTTGGAATAGGAACTGTTCCCAAATACAAAGATGCAGAGGGTGTAAATAGAAGACCACTTACATTCTTCTGGAAATAATCCACAGCTAAAGTGAATTTTCTTTTGTTAAATGTTGCATCAAAGCCAATGTTTGATTGTATTTGCTTCTCCCACCTAAGTGAGTTGTTTGCAGCAGAAGCTACAGTAGAACCGGGATAAAACACATCACCAAAAGTATAGCCATTGCTGTTGGCAGTTGGTCCATAACTAGAACCACCTGTTTCGATTCCAACGAACTGTGGATTTACATTTTCATTCCCAACAGAGCCATAACTACCCCTTATTTTTAAGTAATCCATAAAACCTACATGATAGAAATCTTCTTTACTTACTACCCATCCCAGTGAACCCGAGAAGAAGTTGGCATATTTGTTATTGCTACCAAATGCATATGAACCATCACGACGCATGCTAAACGAAGCAAGGTACTTTTCGCGAAGATCATAGTTGATACGAGAAAAATAAGAAATATTTCTTCTGAAATATTGATAGTAATAACCTGTTAATGCATTGGTGTTGGTAGCTACATTGTTACCCGTTGCAGCAGTGAAATCTGCGAAATCCCAAGAATTGAAAGGAACATCTTGCCTTGTAGCACCTGCAGCATTACCAGTTAGTTTGGCCAATGAAAATCCGACAACGGTTTCAAAATTATGTACGTCCTTAATTTTAAAATTATAATTGGCGAATGTTTCCCAGGTATAATTGAAGTTACTCACTTTTTCGTGAGCCACGCTGTTGTGCCTACCTAAAACAGAAGAACCATCAGCATTCATGGAATTGTCTACGTTGTTGTTACCATAAAATACTAATGGAGTAAAACTTTTACTTGTTCCGTCGTACTTAGTATATCCAAAGCGAGAACTAATCTTCAAATTCTTGAGCACATCGTATTGCAATTCCATTTTACCATACAATTTGGTTCCGCCATTCTTGTTGTAAGTATTATCTAGTTTGGTAAGCGGATTAAAAATCTCTGATAAGAGCAAATTACTAAAACCATACTTTCCAACGGTGTTTGGAACGGTGTTAAGCACCGAAACAGTAGGATCGAAGTTGATCGCACTACCGATAACACTGTTGAATGAGTTTTCCTGAATTCCTTTGGAATTAAGAATTACTCCTGTAGTATTTAAAATGAACTTCAGTTTTGAAGAAATATCAAAAGTTAGGTTGGCAGTTAAGTTAGACCTATTGAAAATGGATTTATCATTCCCTCCAACTATACCACCTTGACCTACAAAACCAGCCCCCAGGAAAAAATTCATTTTGTCGCTTCCACCACGTGCAGAAACGTTGTGATTTTGAAAAGAAGCATTTTCGAATACTTCATTTTGCCAATTTGTTCCTGCACCCAATTTGGATAAGTCATTAAAAATAACTGGACCACCGGCAACAGTACTGCCCTCATTAATAATCCCGGCATATTCAGCGGCATTCAAAACGCCAATGGTGTTCATTACTTGTTGAACACCATAATTGCTTCCAAATGCAACTTCGGTAGGTTGATTCTTTCTTCCGGTCTTGGTGTTAACCAGAATGACACCATTTCCGCCCTTTACGCCGTAAATAGCGGTAGTAGCAGCATCCTTAAGAAGACTGATAGATTCGATATCACTTGGATTAATGGCATTTAAATCCCCTAATGTTTGCGGAACACCATCAATAATTACAAGAGGGCTTGTTCCCGAAAAGGATGGAATACCTCTAATAAATACAGTTGGCGTGGAACCCGGTGAACCATTTTGGATGACTGTTGCACCTGTAGCTCTTCCCTGAAGAGCTTCTTCCGTTCTTACAGCATTGAGTTTTGCAATGTCCGCAGCTTTAATGGTAGATATAGCACCCGACACTTTAGTCACTTTCTGGGTACCATAGCCTACAACTACAACTTCTGTAAGGTTATTGCTTTCACCTTCTAGCAATTCAATAGTAATGGGAGAATTGTTGTCAACTTTACGCTCAACAGTTTTCATTCCAACATAACTCACAACGATTACGGCACCTGCTTTGGGAATATTTACGGTAAAATTGCCATCAGCATCTGTTGTTGCTGCGGATTTGGAACCCTTCACCTGTACGGTTGCCCCAGCCAGTCCACCACCGGTTGATTTGCTCTTTACAACCCCTGTAATTTGTAGTTCTTGAGCAAAAAGGAGATTAAAAAATCCTGTACATAGAAATACAGCGAGGAGAAAAATTTTTGACATATACAATCATTTTTGTGTAATAAGGAATATCCCTTTCTAGAATAAAATGTTAAGTAAAAGTAACATAGCCAACACCGTTTACCTAAAAAAAAAGCACTTCAATACTACATCAGAGGTGAAAATGAGGTTGATTATCAATAATAAATTGTACTTCATTACTACATCAATGTGTAATGTTTCAATAGAAAATCAAGAAACCTGAATTTAATAATTCAATTATTGCAATAGAATTATGGGCAGCTCTAAGTAAAATAAATAAAAACCAGCTCTAGTCATTTTCCGCAGCATCAACCCTTAAATGCAGCATTGTTTTTAGTGGTTGTTTGAGGCATTTTGCTAGTTATCCTGTATTAGATTCATTTCATGTTAAATGATATAACTACGCATTTTATCATTTTATGAAATATTGTCCATAATGTAGCATGGCATTTATTTTCAATTCTTAGCAGTTATTTAAAAGAATATACCCAGACAATTTTATTCAAACAATTGATTTGCTGTTATTTAAATCCCCAACAATAA
>JANPHE010000048.1:0-8779 GCA_031424295.1 Segetibacter sp.
GGATATAAAGACAAAAGAAATGCTTGGCCTAGTGGCAAGTATGGTACTACGTTGCGATGATTGTATAAAGTATCATTTGGGAAAAAGTTATGAATTGGGCATTACTACTGAGCAGATGTACGAAATTTTTGCCGTAGCAAATATTGTGGGAGGAACGATTGTGATTCCACACACTCGACGTGCAGCTGAATATTGGGAGGAATTGCTGAAGGGATAAAAATAAAAAAGCCCCTCATGTGTTGAGGAGCTTAGCTGAGTTAGTAAGTATAACCATTTTATTTTTTGAAGAACCCTTTCAGTTTTTCGCCAGCATCTTCCAGCATATCCTCTGCTTTGTCTTTTAGTTCGCCTGCTTTTTCCTTGAAGCCGTCAGGTATATGATCTTCTACATAATCTTTGGCTTTATCCAGCATACTGCCAGAAGAAGCCTGAGTGGTCAGATAGTTTTTAACCGTATCAATGACACCGGTTGCAGTCTCTTCTGTAATGTTGTACTTTTCGGTGAGTTGCTTAATTAAATCTTGCATGGTATTATTATTTTGATGATGAAGAAATATTGTGTCTGTAAAGGTATGCTTTTAATGGTGGGGTAAAATATGATTGATATTGGGGTTTTTTACGAAAGAGGATATGATTTTGCTGCTGCGCTGTTGGTTTTCAATTTAAAATTATCCCCATTGTTAGGTGTGTCTTACATTACACTCTCTTGTTCAACTTAAAAAATTTTTGCTGATGTTGGTGTTCATAATTTAAAACTGGTAACATTGCTGTGGCAGGGTGTTATAATCTGCAACTAAAACAAAGATTGGACGAATTTGGAATGCCAACTCAATACTTAGGCTAAAGCAATGCGGTCAGCAAAAGGCCTTTTACTCACCATTCAGTCGCAGGTGATAACACTCTGAGACGGCTGCGCTGCAACACTGGCATGGGCAAAAAACACCATTTGCCTCTTCTTTTTTCCCTAAGTGATGCAAAAATTAAAATTTTCTTTTCTATGCTGTGCCGATTTTTGCCAAAAGAAATCAACCTTTTTAGAAAAGCACTAAAGTTTCTGCTTTAGTTACCCGGTAAATGATCTAAATAGATAATAGGGTAATTGAAAATTGGGGGGAAAAATTATGGCTTAAATACAAATTACCTCGCCTCTTTTATCATTCTTATGTAAATGGAGACGCCACAATTGAACCGAAAACTATATTCAAAAGCACAGCCAACAAAAATTAGATTGATAAATTGTATCAATTAAATGACACGTAAAAAACTGGATGTTTAACAGCGGAATATATCCGCGATAATTGTAGAGGCAAAAAAAATTTTCAAATGTTAACTTGTGTAGTTTATTTTCACCCTTTTAATTCATTCTTGTTCTATAAATTACATAGCTTCTTTTTATTAGCAATACTGTTACTTAATTGCGAGATAAACTTTGGGCAAGCACCAATTGTAGATCGTAACAGCGGCTATATTATTTCCAAAAGAATACTTACAGTAGAGGATGGTTTACCCTCTAGTGTAGTGATATGCGCTCTGCAGGATAAGGACGGCTTTATGTGGTTTGGTACAGAAAACGGATTGAGCAGGTATGACGGTAAAATTTTTACTAACTATTCTAAGGAAAAAAACGGTTTATCAGGCGATAATATAATAAGATTGTTTTTAGATGATTCAAACCGGCTCGTGATCGTTTCGGTTCTTCCGGGGACTTCTTTGTTCGGGGTAAACATTATGGATCTAAAAACTTATACTATTACTACTTCAAAAAGTATAACCAACCTTGCCAATTTAAAAACACCGATAAATTGGACAACAAACAAAAACAGTAATTTTAAATACATCGAAAATAGTATTGCCTTATACCTAAAAAATAAAAGAATTGGGATTTATTCGAAAGAAGAACTAACAAATCTGCCAACACTTAATTTCACGGGCAACTACCTCGATTGGTATGGTAACAATTGGCTTTGCTCCGCTTCTGGTGTTTTTCAAATCAGGTACAGGCAAAATTTATTCGATAATTACTTTAACAACCAGCCTACAGCACCTCTTAATAATAAGCAAGTAAGAAATATCTATACGGAAGCCAATTTTAAAAACGAGAACGACAAATCAGATAAACGAATTTTTGCCTGCCTGGGAAATAAGTTAATTATTCAAAAAAACAATACGGTTGAAACTGTGACGAGTAAAGATTTCTTTATTTACTCTTTACTAAAAACGCCGGAAAAGTTTTATGTCGGCGGGTCTGAACTCCTTAACCTTGATTTGAAAAAGTCAACATTTCATGCAGAGGCCAATATCGATGCCAATGATATATGGGCGATGCACCCAGCCGCACCTCATGCTATTTATGTTGGCACAACCTCGGGCATTTTTTTATATAACGACAGTACTCATAAGTCCGAACAACTAAGAGCATCCAACAACCGTTTCCCATTAAACTCTATTGTATACCGGTTTATACAAACGCTGAAACATGGCTTATTTGCCGTTGCCCAAAACGGATTGTTTCAAATAAAGGGGAACACAATTATTGACTATTACGGTCCGGGTGCCTTAGCCGCTGATCATAAGTTGCCCATTACTAATATTTATGACATGCACGAGGATAAGGAGGGTATTTGCTGGATCGCTTCCAACGAAAATGTCCTATTTCGATGGAACTGGGCTGCACCAGATAAGAGCGACGCATTGCAAAACTTTAGCCTGCAGGCCGGGCTGCCTTCTAATATTTTATGCAGGATAGAAGAAGATGATAATAATAACTTATGGATCAGCACATTCAATGGCCTGTTTAGTTTCAATAAAAAAACACAGTTGATTTATAATTTCCGCACAGCCGATGGCATTATCAACAATGAATTTAACCGGACGTCTTCTTTTAAAGGTCCGGATAGCAGGATGTATTTTGGTACTATTAATGGACTTACAGCCTTCTATCCTGAAGAAGTTTTGAAAAACGCTGTAATAGACGCTGTTCCCTTCAGGATTACTATGATTAACAAATATTCAGTTTATAAAAATGATTTCGAACCCTGCATTAATGAGTATAGAAGTAATAATAAAATAGTGATTCATCCCGGTGAAGGATTATTAACTGTTGAATTTTCATTACTGGATTTCCTTGAGAGGCCTCAGGTGTATCGGTATACTATTGAAGGTTTACCTGGCAAATGGAAATTGGGGGAGGGTAATATGCTCAATATTAATAGCCTGTCTTACGGTGAATACAATCTGAAAATACAAGCCCGGCTAGCTAATGGCCAGTGGAACCCGGTTGAGATTGAAATTGCCATTGCTGTATTGAAGCCGTATTATTTAAAGCCCTGGTTTATTTTTCTATGCTTAATTGCATTAGCGGCCCTTGCAAGGTGGTATATTACATCTAAAACAAAAAAGCTATTACGAAATAAACTAACGCTGGAAGCATTAGTTCAAAGCAGAACCAATAGCTTATCAAAGGCACTTCACGAAAAAGATCTATTAATTAAAGAAGTGCATCATCGGGTTAAAAATAACCTCCAGGTTATTATCAGTTTACTGCATCTTCAAAATGATAAAATTACCGATGAGACCATGAAACTATCTATTCTGGAAAGTCAATCAAGGATTGGCAGTATAGCTTTAATTCACCAGAATTTATACCAGAATGATCAACTCGATGGCATTCGGTTTGATGAGTTTGTGGTTAACCTGGGCAAACAGCTCGACGATTTTTATAAAGAACTGCATCGCGAAATACTTTTAGAAACGCATATTGTTGATACTTGCATTGATATTGATACTGCTGTGCCGCTAGGGTTAATTTTAAATGAATTGTTCTCTAATACCTATAAACATGCATTCAAAAATACCTCTAGTATTAAAGTCATTGTTTCTATACAGGCAGTTGGCAATGGGGAATATAAATTAGTATATCACGATAGTGGTCCCGGTCTTTCTGAAGAAATTGGTTTTAGTAATGCTAAAACCCTCGGTATGGAATTAATCAGGGGGCTGGCCAAACAATTATATGGGCAAGCAAGTTATCAATACAGAGAAGGTAGCGAGTTTACTATATCTTTCAAGGACAGTCTCACACGAAAAAATGCATGAGAAATAAAATAGCCTGTTAATCCCTGAATTTGGTTGTTTCATCCCAAATAGTTATTTATACTTGAAAAATTCATTTTATTTGGATTATGCCATTAATAAATATCGAAATAATGAAGACTTTTGAAGTCGAGGAGGCGGTTGTAAGGTGCAGTATGTGTAAAGCAGCAATGAAGCCGGCAACGATTAGTCTAAAAGACCGTTTGATACGTCTATTAGTTGGTGCAAATACAACTATTATGCATTATCATTGCCCTGACTGTCATAAAGAGCTTATAACAATGGAAAAATAAAATAGAGCTGGATGAATGAAATCAAGATTGGTGTGGTGGAAGATGAGATGATAATAACGAAATCAATCGTAAGTACATTGCTGGCCTTAAACTATAAAGTATCAGAACCCGCATCTAATTATAAGGAGGCGATAGACATGATTGAGGCCGAACAACCGGATTTATTGTTGCTTGACATTAACCTTGGTGGACAAAAGGATGGTATAGATGTGGCGATGTATGCAAGACAAAATTGTTCGCTGCCCATTATTTTTCTTACGGCTAACAGTGATAAAGAAACTATACAAAGAGCTAAGGTTATAAAGCCCAATGCTTACCTAGTAAAGCCTTTTAATAAAGAAGATTTGTACGCTGCCATTGAAATTGCTATAAATAATTTCCAGGTCAATAACCAGCCGGAAGAGCCCCAAAGCCCGACCATTCTTTTTAAAGATGGACACGATTTCGTGTCCGTTGATTGGAGTAAAATCACTTTTATCGAAAGTGAAACCAACTACCTTAAAATTCATATTGAAAACGAAAGGACAGTTGTTACCCGATCAACCTTAACCGAGATGCAAAAGATGCTTCCGTCTCAACATTTTACGCTAATCAAAAGGGGAACGATTGTCAATCATCGGTACGTCAAAAAGATAGGATTTGACAGTATTCAGCTTTTATCTTTTACATTGAAAATTACTCCTGCGGCAAAAAAAGAATTGCTCGCAAAGCTAAACACCTGATTTAATCTAAGAGAAGCCATTCCGTTTTTTTCAATATGTGTTCTTGTCGATTCGTTGTTAAATTCTGTTTATCACATATTTTGCCTGCTTCATCCCATATATTCTTCTGCTTGGATTTTTAACTCTATAATTGCTTTGCAATTCCGGACTTAACTCCGAAAACATTGCACCCATTATTCTTATCTCGTTGATTTTATTGAGTGATTTCTGCTTTCACTCGAAATCTATAGCACACCTTAATTCCAATTTTTAAAGTTAAGCCGCCAATAACGCACCATAAAATTACCCGGAAATGAAAAATACCTGCAAGAGTAAATTGATGTTTAGATTGGTTTTTACCGCCTCTATTGTTTTAAGTCTGACAAACTTAATGGCGCAGCCGGCAGATTCGCGGCCTATTATAAAATATCTTATAAATAATTATGCAAGTATTTCAACGGCTGCATGCGATACCTGCCCACTTATAGCCGGAAAGCCCTTACGCCGGTACAAGCCTATTCCAATGCCACAGGTTGCAGCCATTAATGCTATACCGGGCTTTAATATAGATCAGGTTCCCGGCATCGCTGCTCCCAATTTTTTGGGTGGAGGTTCTCCTGAAATAAAAGGGCTGGTAAAAAATGTAGCAGGTATGACTACGAAGTATGCACAATATGTTCGTCAAAAAAGCGATAGCTTATATTTTAGAAGCGGGGCAAAAGGTGTTGCCGTTTCTCAATCAGGAAATATTTTTACAAGCTCAAGTACTATTTTTCCGGGTATTGAAATGGATTTTCGGAATGCACGCTACGGCATTTTCTCCTTCAATTCAACACCGGCGAGACTACCGTCATTTAATTCTACTTCCGACGCTAAGTTTTTTCAAAGTCCGGCCAAACTTTCTTTGGGCGCTAATGTGGTCTTTAATGAGGAAACAGAGGTCGCTTATTTTGCAATAGACCCCAACAATGAAAAGATTATTTATGTCAGTTTGAGAAATCCGCTTGCGCCGGGGATAACACGTTTGGTAAGGAAAAATGCTGACGGAACATGGGTGTTAATACAGCCGTTGCCATATGGGGTTTGGGGTGCTCTGGCAGTAGACCATAATGGTATTTTGTACATCGCTGATCCAAGAAATCATGTAATTGTAAAAGCTGATTTTGATGCTAATGGCAAATCCAAGTCCTGGCAAACAATTGCAGGAAAGTTTGGCACTTCTGGGTTTGTAAATGATTCGAATGGCGAAGATGCCCGTTTCAATAAGCCCGATGGTATCTGCATAGACAAGGATGGCAATGTATATGTGGGAGATGCCGGCAACAATGTTATCAGAAAAATTGACAATGATGGTGATGTAACTACCTATGCCGGTAACAAAGACGGCAAAGCAGGTAATGTTGATGACAATAATTGGGAGGATGCGAAATTTAATGGTCCCACCGCACTGGCATACAATGAAACGACTAAAACACTTTATGTTGTTGATGCAAAGAACAAATTAATCAGAGCGATAAATGATAACAGAAATGTTTCTACACTTGCCGGCAATGCCGGATCTGCAAACCCTGTAACCGATCCAAAGGGTTTTGCCAATAACTTTTATTATATTCTTGCCCAACTAAATATGGATCCTGATGAAGCAAAATTCGATGATCCAACCGGTATTGCGATTGACCCTTCCGGATTCGGTTTGTATGTAAGTGACGGCAAGTATATTAAGTATGTAAATACCTCCGAAACCATTTTTACAATTACCTCTGCTATTGGTGATTCAAATGCACTTGTGTTAGGGCTCCCCATCTTACCCCTTGGTATAAAAATGAACTCTAATAATGGATCGTTCTTTGGAATTCCTTTGGTACCCTGGAAACCTACTACTTACGGGATTTCGGTAACAAACCATGTGGGTACGAGTCTATTGAATGGATTCATTACGTTTGAAGTGGTGGATTGTCCGCAAGTACCAGATACGATTATAGATAATAGAATCATCTCACTCAACCAACTGCCTTATACATGGAATGGACAAGTTCTGAAAGGTGCTGGTACGGCCATTGCTACCCTTCAAGGTTTGTATGGGTGCGATAGTGTAGTAAGGTTGAACTTATTGCTGAAGCCCGAACTTAATTATAACAGCGAACCCTACATTCTTAGCATGGGACAGCAGATAACCCCAATTGTACCAACAACATCAGGCTCAAAGATTGATACGTTCTCCGTTAGCCCTGCACTTCCTGTTGGTCTAACTTTAAATGCCCAAACGGGAACAATTACTGGTACACCTCTTGCGGCTTCTCCCAACCAGCCTTCTCCGGTGATAGGGCCAAGAACGCCCAGCCAATATCCTGCTCCATGGTCGCTTGACGCATATGGCGGTGCGGATATTACACATGTTCAAATATCAGATGTTAACCAGAGAAACATTTTTGAAAACAACACAGTTTTTCAAAGTTTACAGGGCAGTGGAGGCTCTGGTATCGGTACTGCTGGAGCTTATAGTGATTTTAGTGGCCTTGGTGCTATCAAAATGCAAACCAATACTCCTTACAAGGTCCAGCTTTCCAATGCCCTGTCGGGGGGAAGCATGCCATACAGCCTAAATCAACGGTTTGGGGTGTACCAATATATGAACTCCTACGCTGTTTATATTGATTACAACAGGGATGGAGATTTTGCAGATGCCGGGGAGCGGGTCTATATTTCTGCAGCTCCTCAACGAGATGCTCATACCGAGGTTTTTAACTTGAACCTTCCGGCTACGGCACTGCCTGGCGTTACGAAAATGCGTATTTATTGCGTGGAGGCTCCTACGATACCTCGCAATTACTTCTTTTGGGACGGTACTAATCCAGTCGTTACTGTCACCAGAACAACCGAGCAGGCGCTATCTTTTTACCCTTTTTTTGGTAATATATCAAATTTTGCCAGCGGTGGTGGATTGTATGACTTTCAAGGTTGGTTAGACCATGGTGAGTTCGAAGATTATAATATTGACATATTAAATCTTGCTAGCCAGTCTTATGTTATTAGCGGTAGTAATCAGCTTGGGTCTGCCCAATCCATTATTAGAATTGCTGTAAATAGACCAAGTACATCTTCCAGCAATACCACCATCTGTTCAACTGAACTTCCTTATAGCTGGAATGGATTAACTTTTTCGCAGGCTGGCTCCCAAACGGCACATCTGGTTAATATATATGGTGCAGATAGT
Source organism: Segetibacter sp. (assembly GCA_031424295.1). Lineage (GTDB taxonomy): Bacteria > Bacteroidota > Bacteroidia > Chitinophagales > Chitinophagaceae > Segetibacter. Next base: position 8,301 of record JANPHE010000048.1, read on the forward strand.
GCAGCTACATTAATCCTTAAGGTTAAACAAGCCACTTCATCTGTGATAGCTGTATCTAATTGCGGACCATATACCTACCAGGGGCAGGTGTACACCAATTCCGGCGATTATGTAGTTCATCTTACCAATTCCGTAGGTTGTGATAGTGCAATCATTTTTAGATTCCGGCAGAAGGCTAACACTTCGGTCACCAATATTGACATAACACCAAGTCAACTGCCATATACCTGGAACGGTTTAACATTTACAACTGCCGGTACCAGATCTGCAAGGCTTACCAATGCAGAAGGGTGTGATAGTACGGCAACATTGGTACTTCGTGTACTTTACAATATTTATTATCCTGCTACCAATATTTTAGAAGTTAATAAGCCCATTCGAACTATAACTCCGCAGATAGAAGGCAATTATACTTTTGCCTTTAACTATTCTTTTAATGGCTACACAATCTCACCGGCCCTGCCTGCCGGATTGCAGAT